>JAXJXL010000069.1:0-4138 GCA_036307525.1 Faecalimonas sp. | reverse complement strand
TACCTCTTTCAACACGTCCTGTAGCAACTGTACCACGACCTGTGATTGAGAATACGTCTTCTACTGGCATCAAGAATGGCTTATCTGTATCACGTTCTGGATCTGGAATCCATTCATCAACTGCTGCCATAAGTTCCATAATCTTATCTCCCCAAGGACCGTTTGGATCTTCAAGAGCTTTAAGACCTGAACCTTGGATAACTGGTGTATCATCACCTGGGAATTCGTATTCGTCAAGAAGTTCACGAATTTCCATTTCTACTAATTCTAATAATTCTTCGTCATCAACCATATCACATTTGTTCATCCAAACAACGATATATGGAACACCTACCTGACGAGAAAGTAAGATGTGTTCTCTTGTTTGAGCCATAACACCATCTGTAGCAGCTACTACAAGGATAGCACCATCCATTTGAGCAGCACCAGTGATCATGTTCTTAACGTAGTCAGCATGTCCTGGACAGTCAACGTGTGCGTAGTGACGGTTTTCTGTTTCGTACTCAACGTGTGCTGTAGAGATTGTGATACCACGTTCTCTTTCTTCTGGAGCCTTGTCGATGTTTTCAAAATCAACTTTTACGTTTCCAGCTACTCTTTCAGCTAATACTTTAGTGATAGCAGCTGTAGTTGTTGTTTTACCATGGTCAACGTGACCGATTGTACCAATGTTAGCATGTGGTTTTGTTCTTTCAAATTTAGCTTTAGCCATTTTGAATAATCCTCCTTATTATAGCGCCCCTTTTCTTAAGGGGCATATTTTTTTGTTTTACTCAGTTATAATAGATTATATTGCATATCTATCAGTTTTTCAAGTGTTTTCATCCATTATTTAGATAAAACTTTTTCTTGTACGCTCTTTGGAACTGGTTCATACTTTTCAAAGAACATTGAATAGTTACCACGTCCTTGAGTTCTTGAACGTAAGTCTGTAGAGTATCCAAACATTTCTGACAATGGAACGAATCCTCTTACGATCTTTCCGCCGCCAAGGTCATCCATACCTTCGATACGTCCACGACGTGAGTTGATATCACCAATAACATCACCCATGTATTCTTCCGGCATTGTTACTTCTACTCTCATGATTGGTTCGAGAAGTACAGGAGCTGCTTTTGACATCGCATCTTTGAATGCCATAGAACCTGCAATGTGGAATGCCATTTCTGATGAATCGACTTCATGATAAGAACCATCGTATACGACAGCTTTAATACCTACTACTGGGAATCCGCCAAGTGTACCTGACTTCATAGCAGCTTCGATACCTTCACCAACCTTTGGAATATATTCCTTAGGAATAGCACCACCAACAACTTCTGATTCGAAGAAGAAGGTTTGTTCGCCGTTAACGTCTGTTGGTTCAAATCTAACTTTACAGTGTCCGTATTGTCCACGTCCACCTGATTGTTTAGCATATTTGCTATCAACATCAACTGATTTCGTGAATGATTCTTTGTAAGCAACCTGAGGCGCACCTACGTTAGCTTCAACCTTGAATTCACGAAGAAGTCTGTCTACGATGATTTCAAGATGAAGTTCACCCATACCAGCGATAATTGTTTGACCTGTTTCTTGGTCTGTATGAGCACGGAATGTTGGGTCTTCTTCTGCAAGTTTTGCAAGAGACTCACCAAGTTTACCTTGAGAAGCTTTTGTTTTTGGTTCAATAGCTAACTCGATAACTGGTTCTGGGAATTCCATAGACTCAAGGATAACTGGATGTTGTTCGTCACAGATGGTATCACCTGTTGTAGAGAACTTAAATCCGATTGCTGCTGCAATATCACCTGAGTATACTTTATCAAGTTCTTCTCTCTTATTTGCATGCATCTGAAGGATACGTCCAACACGTTCCTTTTTGCCCTTTGTAGAGTTGAGCACGTAAGAACCCGAGTTCATTGTACCAGAGTAAACTCTGAAATATGCCAACTTACCTACGAATGGGTCAGTCATAATCTTAAATACTAATGCTGAGAAAGGTTCTTCATCTGAAGAAATTCTTTCTGTATCATTTCCATCCATATCTACACCTTTGATAGCTTCGATATCTAATGGAGATGGCATAAATTCGATAACTGCATCAAGAAGTTTTTGAACACCTTTGTTTCTGTAAGCTGTACCACAGCATACTGGAACTGCTTCACATGAACATGTTGCTTTTCTAAGAGCTGCCTTCAGTTCTTCAACACTTGGTTCTTCTCCTTCAAGGTACATCATCATTAAATCGTCATCTAATTCGCAGATTTTTTCTACTAATTCTGTACGATATAATTCAGCATCATCTGCCATGTCTTCCGGAACATCAACGATAGCGATGTCATCACCCTTATCATCATTGTAGATGTATGCTTTCATTTCAAATAAGTCGATAATTCCTTTGAATTCATCTTCTTTTCCGATTGGTAATTGGATGCAGATTGCATTCTTACCTAATCTTGATTTGATTTGTTCTACTGCACCGTAGAAATCAGCACCAAGGATATCCATCTTGTTGATGAATGCCATTCTTGGTACGTTGTATGTGTCAGCTTGACGCCATACGTTTTCAGATTGTGGTTCAACACCACCCTTTGCACAGAATACACCAACTGCACCATCAAGTACACGGAGTGAACGTTCTACTTCTACTGTGAAGTCAACGTGACCCGGAGTATCAATGATGTTGATACGGTGCTCTAAAGCACCTGCTTTTGGTTGGCAATTTTCTTGCAATGTCCAGTGACATGTTGTAGCCGCTGATGTGATTGTGATACCTCTTTCCTGCTCTTGTTCCATCCAGTCCATAGTAGCAGTACCTTCATGAGTATCACCAATCTTATGGTTAACACCGGTATAGTAAAGAATACGTTCTGTTGTCGTAGTTTTACCAGCATCAATATGAGCCATAATACCGATATTTCTAGTTCTATCCAATGGATATTCTCTTCCAGCCATGATTTTCTCCTCCTATTTTTAGAATCAATTTCATCAGGTTGAAATTAGAAACGGTAGTGAGCAAATGCTTTGTTTGCTTCTGCCATTTTGTGCATATCTTCTTTCTTCTTAACTGATGCACCTGTGTTGTTCATTGCATCAAGAAGTTCGTTAGCTAATCTTTCTTCCATTGTTTTTTCTCCTCTTTTACGAGAATACAATGTAATCCAACGAAGAGCTAATGCCTGTCTTCTGTCAGCTCTAACTTCGATTGGTACTTGGTATGTTGCACCACCGATACGTCTTGCTTTAACTTCAAGTACTGGCATGATATTGTTCATTGCTTCTTCGAATACTTCCATAGCTGGTTTGTCAGCTTTTTCAGCCATTCTTTCAAATGCTCCGTATACAATCTTTTGAGCTACACCTTTCTTACCATCTAACATAATGCTGTTGATAAGCTTTGTAACCACTTTGCTGTTGTATACTGGATCCGCTAATACGTCTCTTTTTTGAGTATGTCCTTTACGTGGCACGGTTCTTCCCTCCTTAATTATGGTTTGAATTAATTCATCGGTACTCACATTTTCTGAAATATGTTCGTGCGGGACTGCACTATCTATTGATATAACCCGCAACCTACAGGAATCATAGTTCTGTTTGTGATTCTTCGATTTTTTGTTTGTTTTGAATCGGTAGTTCTTCTTACTAAACTCGAACAAGTTCTCGTTAAGTGACGAAGAACAAAGTTCGCACTAACCTCGTGCGTCACTTTCAGTTTGCACTCGCTAAGTGCTTACTTTTTAGCGTCTTTTGGTCTCTTAGCACCGTATTTAGAACGTGCTTGTCTTCTCTTAGCAACGCCTGCTGTATCAAGTGTACCACGGATAATGTGATATCTTGTACCTGGTAAGTCTTTTACTCTACCACCACGGATAAGAACAACGCTATGCTCTTGAAGGTTGTGACCTTCACCTGGGATATAGCTTGTTACTTCGATACCGTTTGAAAGACGTACTCTGGCGATCTTTCTAAGAGCTGAGTTAGGTTTCTTAGGTGTAGCTGTCTTAACTGCTGTACAAACTCCACGTTTTTGTGGTGCTGAAGCATCAGTAGCTCTCTTTCTCAAAGAGTTGTAACCTTTTTGAAGAGCTGGAGCTGTTGATTTCTTTACAGAAGTCTGACGTCCCTTTCTTACTAACTGGTTAAATGTTGGCATTCT
>JAXJXL010000068.1:0-14533 GCA_036307525.1 Faecalimonas sp. | reverse complement strand
TCCATGTATCCCTGTACAATTGCAGGCATCGCTTCATAGTATGGGTTACATGCTTCTCTTGCCTGGAAGAAGATATCCGGATTCTGTGCCGAACCTCTTTCGCAAGGGTGATTTGGATTCAACGCATTTTTTCTAAATGCGGTAATCGCATCCATATCAGCCATATCTTTTAAATCCTCATAATCCCATGTTTCAATTTTTTGAATCTCATGAGATGTACGGAATCCGTCAAAGAAATTGATAAATGGCAATCTTCCTTTGATTGCAGAAAGATGTGCAACCGGTGTCAAGTCCATAACTTCCTGCACACTGGACTCACAAAGCATGGCTGCTCCAGTCTGTCTGCAGGCATATATATCCGAGTGGTCACCAAAAATGGACAATGCATGACTTGCAATTGCACGTGCTGACACATTAAATACACCCGGTAATTGTTCGCCGGCAATTTTATATAAGTTTGGAATCATAAGAAGCAAACCTTGTGACGCTGTATAAGTAGTCGTCAATGCACCTGCTGCCAAGGAACCGTGTACTGTTCCGGCTGCACCTGCTTCTGATTGCATCTCAGTAACCTGAACTTCCTGTCCGAATATATTTTTTCTTCCTTGTGTAGCCCATTCATCTGTTGCTTCAGCCATAACAGACGATGGAGTAATTGGATAAATCGCCGCAACATCTGTGTATGCATAGGATGCATGCGCCGCTGCATGATTTCCGTCCATAGTTTTCATTTTTCTAGCCATTAATTCATCTCCTTTATCATGTTTTTTCTCATGCCTTTATTATATATGTTTTTCTTCATAAAATCTATAAGAATTTCTAATGTAATTGTACCCATATTTGACAAAACTTAGTGATTTTTTTATTTGAAGGTTTTTGTTTGTAACGTGGAAGAATTTTACGGTGTAAAGATGTTGTACTGTGCGTTGCACCGTAGTAACAATAGGCACATATAAGAATCTACGGTGCAAGAATGATATTTGGCATTTTGCACCGTAAAATAAAATTGGTAAGTACACAATTTACGGTTAAGAAACAAGATTTTGTTCTTTACACCGTAATCCCTAAACGAATCACAAAGAAATTACGGTGTGTTCGCATACTTTGGAAGAATACACCGTAAGTGTCCCAAATATGGATTATAAAAAAAGATTATATACAGTGTGAAACCAAACTTCTTAAATTTGAACCGTAATATACAAAAACAGATAATTAATATTACGGTATAAAAAATCAAATTTACAATTTACACCGTAAATTAACGTAAAACAAGGAAAATATAGGTGAAACGCATGCAAATTCTTTGTCTATCATATACATCTATGATATAATAATTTATATTTAAAATACGGAGGGATACATATGACACCGAAACAACAGGCATACAAAGCCCTAGGCAATACCATGATTAAGAATTTCAAGAAACGAAACATTGAAGCCTTCTACTGCGAAGATAGTGCTTCTGCTGTAGCACTTGCCATGGAATTAATGAAGGATGGAGGAACGGTTGGCAAAGGTGGTACAGAAACCGTCAGAGAAGTTGGACTTCTTGATGCTGTGAAAGCTGCAGAGCATTTGACTTTTATTGATAGAGAGACTGCAAAAACTCCGGAAGAAAAGAAAGAAATCTTCATGAAACCATGCAGTGTGATTATTTCTTAACAAGTTCCAATGCTATTACAATTGATGGCGAGCTTGTAAATATTGATGGAAATGGAAATCGAGTTGCGTGCCTTATCTGTGGACCAGAAAAGGTGATTGTCATTGCCGGCATGAACAAAGTTGTTGATGATGTAGATTCTGGTGTTGCACGCGTACAGAATTTTGCCGCACCTCCAAACGCAGCAAGACTTGGAACTCGCACTCCTTGTGCTACCCTTGGACATTGCGGGAACTGCCACTCAGAAGACTGCATGTGTGCGCAGATTGTAATCACCAGACATTCGAGAGACAAAGATAGAATTAAAGTTATTCTCGTTGGTGAGGAGTTAGGATTTTAAGGTGTGCACTGGCATAATTTCTATAAATGCCAAAGGTTCTGTAAGAAAGATGGGCCATGTGAATACACATTTTTGTGTATCCACATAGCCCTTTTCTTTTATCTTTTTCTTATAGTCTTACTCTACTATTTCTTTTACCTCTTCCACAAGTGCGATTGCAAGTTCATCAAGCTGCTTTTGCTCTACTTTTGTAGGTGCCTCTGTCATCAGACAAGAAGCATCTTTTACTTTCGGGAATGCAATAACATCACGGATGCTGTCTTCTTTTGCCATAAGCATAATCAAACGGTCTAATCCGTAAGCAAGTCCTGCGTGTGGTGGTACACCATACTTAAATGCGTTCAACAAGAAACCGAACTGTGTCTGCGCCTGCTCCGGTGTAAATCCAAGCATCTCAAACATCTTGTTTTGAATGTCTCTGTCAAAGATACGCACACTACCGCCACCAAGTTCTGTACCGTTCAGTACAATATCGTAAGCTTTTGCACGAACCTTTCCTGGGTCTGTGTCAAGAAGTGGCAAATCCTCATCCATTGGCATTGTAAATGGATGGTGCATTGCCTGGTAACGTTCCTGTTCGTCATTCCACTCTAAGAGTGGGAACTCTGTTACCCATAAAAACTTGTATTCACCCTTATCTAAGATTTCTAACTGACGAGCGATCTCAAGACGCAAGTTACCAAGTACATCCCAAACCACTTTATTCTTGTCAGCGGCAAATAATAACAAGTCGCCATTTTCTCCATCCATGGCTTTCACAAGTGCTGCCATCTCTTCTTCTGTCATGAATTTAGCAAACGAAGATTTGATAGTGCCATCGTTTTGGATTGCAACATATGCAAGACCTTTTGCGCCGTAATCTTTTGCAAAATCAACCAGTTTATCAATTTTCTTACGTGGCATTTCACCTTGACCTTTGGCGTTGATACCGCGTACGCTTCCTCCGTTTTCCAAAGCACCTTTGAATACAACAAACTCGCAAGTCTTTACAACTTCAGATACGTCTACTAATTCCATACCAAAACGAACATCCGGCTTGTCAGAACCGAAACGGTCCATTGCTTCCTGCCAGGTCATTCTTTGAATTGGAAGTGGAACCTCCACATCTAAAATATCTTTAAAGATTCTTGCTATTAATCTTTCGTTTACATCAATAACGTCATCCACGTCCACAAATGATAATTCCATATCGATTTGTGTAAATTCTGGTTGACGGTCTGCGCGCAAGTCTTCATCACGGAAGCACTTTGCGATTTGGAAGTAACGGTCATAACCGGAACACATCAGCAGCTGTTTAAACAACTGTGGTGACTGTGGAAGTGCATAAAAACTTCCTTGGTGTACACGGCTTGGTACTAAATAGTCTCTTGCACCTTCCGGTGTGCTTCCAACTAAAATCGGTGTTTCGATTTCTAAGAATCCTTCCTCATCAAGGAACTGACGAGTCAAGGTTGCGACCTTACTTCTCATAATCAGGTTCTTTTGTAAATCCGGTCTTCTAAGGTCTAAGTAACGATATTTTAATCTTAACTCTTCTTTTGTCTTGCTGTTCTCTTCAATTGGGAACGGTGGTGTCTCTGCCTCTGATAAAATACGAAGTTCTTTTACACGGATTTCGATTTCACCGGTTGCAAGATTTTCATTCACCGCGCCGGAACGTGCTTCAACCACACCGGTTGCTGCAATAACAAACTCGCTGCGAAGTCTTCCTGCTTTTTCAAAATCTTCCTCGCTCACATCTCCATTTTCAAAAATAAGCTGCAAAATACCGGAACGGTCACGTAAGTCAACGAACACAATACCGCCTTTGTTACGGTTCTTTTGTACCCATCCCATAACAGTGACTGTTTCACCGATGTTTGCCTTATTTAACTCTGCACATCTGTGGCTTCTTTTCATGCCTCTCATTGATTCTGCCATTTGTCTTTCCTCTTTCTTTTATTTTTCTGGTAACTAACTGCCCATTTTGCAAATGAACTATAAATTATCACAATACACTTCCTGGATATCTGCATATCCTTCTTCAACCAACTGTTCCTTCTGGAACTTCTTGTTCTTCTTCATATTTACAATCAGCACCTGCTTACCATTTTCACGGTCTGCCTTTGCCATCGCAAGCACTTTTAAAATGCCTTCTTGTGGCATATTTTTCTCAATCAAATACGCTTTCTTCTCTTTTTTATTGCCTGGTTCATAACCATTTTCTAAAAGAAGCATTGCGATACGTTCAAAGCCGATGGAAAATCCACATGCCGGTGTGTCTTGTCCGGTAAACTTCCCAATCATCTTATCATAACGTCCACCGCCTGCAACGGAACCACCAAACTCGTCCATACGGATTTCAAAAATCGTTCCGGTGTAGTAAGACTGTCCACGTACCAATGTCGGATCAAACTTCACTTTGAATTCTGCCTCTTTTGCACTTTCCACACTGGAAATAATCATTTCCATACCATCTGCAATTGCAGGACTTAAATATCCATCCAATTTCTCTTTGCAGAAGCGAATACCTTCGATATCTCCGGTAATCTCATCAAACAGTGCAAGGTATGTGTCTACATTTTCCTGCGTATAGCCACCGAGCTCAGCGAGCTCATTGGCAACACCTTCTGCACCAATCTTGTCCATCTTATCTAGAATAATAAATACTTCATCGTAATCTTCTTCACGGAAACCACTGTATGCAGCCATTGCCTTTAAAATATTTCTGTCATTGATGCAAACCGTAAAGTTCTTAAAGCCTAATTTCCCAAGCATCGCTGTGGTTGCAAGAATAAGTTCGATTTCTGCCAGATTACTTGCTTCACCGAGAATATCGATATCGCACTGTACGAACTGACGGAAACGTCCTCTCTGCGGGCGGTCTGCTCTCCACACATTTCCTATCTGCATTGCTTTAAATGGTGATGGAAGTTCATTTGCATGATTTGCGTAATATCTTGCAAGCGGAACGGTAAGGTCGTATCTGAGACCACCATCCACCAAATCTGCCTCTTCCTTGGCTTCTTCTAATTTCAGCTTTTCTCCACGCTTTAAAATCTTAAAGATTAATTTTTCATTGTCGCCGCCTTGCTTACTGCAAAGGTTTTCAATATGCTCCACGCATGGTGTTTCCATGGAAGTAAATC
This sequence comes from Faecalimonas sp., assembly GCA_036307525.1. Lineage (GTDB taxonomy): Bacteria > Bacillota > Clostridia > Lachnospirales > Lachnospiraceae > Faecalimonas. Next base: position 9,405 of record JAXJXL010000068.1, on the reverse strand, counting down.
CAAATGTTTTATAAGTGTCTTTAATCATCTGAATTACATAATCACGAATTTCCATCTCTTTTGGAAGCATGTCCTTCATACCGGTGACCGGTTTCTTCTTTAATGCCATAAAAGTTCTCCCTTTCGCTCTATCATCTCGTCGATTCGACAGATATACTGCTGAATATCCCTCACATTTTCTGTACGGACAATCTTTTTCGGATTGCCGGTCTTCAGGTCTATTATCACTTTATCATCCGGAATCACAACCTTCGTAGATGCCCCTGCTCCTACAGCTATAATCGATTGTTTTTCCTCCATAATAAGTATATTGTATATTCCGGCTTTGTCAACCTTTGCATAGCCAACATTTTCAAAATTTCCTGCAATATTTTTCTGTCTATAGAGGTAATACGGCTCCAAATCCATCTGTTTTGCATAATTACTTGCAAGCTCAATCATCTGAGATAGTGTAGTCGCTGTCTCTGCTTCGATGCTCTTTCCATCCTTATCTATCGCTTTTGCTTGATTTGTCTGCTCTGTGCGAGCATCTTCTGTCTGACTTATCGGCCCTACACCAGCTTCTTGCACTTTACGTTTCTGCTCCTGCGTCATTCGTGATGCGCGCTTCATTGCCAAAGCGTGAACCGTGAGACTATCCGGTGCCATCTCCTTGATTTGCTCCAAGGTATCCCTCATGTCTTCTACTGTCTCCCCCGGCAGACCTGCAATCAAATCCATGTTGATATTGTCAAACCCAAGTTCTCTTGCTATGCCATACACACGTCTGATATCTTCCACAGTATGTTTTCTACCAATAATATCCAACGTTTTCTGCTGCATGGTCTGTGGATTAATGGAAATTCTTCCGATATTGTGTGCTTTTAACACTTCTAATTTTTCCCGCGTAATACTGTCAGGTCTTCCGGCCTCTACCGTAATTTCCTTCAAGTCTGCATACGAGAAATGTTTTTCCAAATGTGTCAGCAATCTGTCTAACTGTTCCGGCTCCAGTGTGGTCGGCGTTCCACCACCTATATAGATTGTATTTAACTTCTTATTTTGTGATTTTTCTGCTATAAATGTTAATTCCTTGCAAACTGCATCTAAATATTCATCTACACGCTGTTTCCACTCTGCAATTGGATACGAGGTAAATGAGCAATAGGAACATGTCGTCGGACAAAATGGGATGCCAACATAAAGGCTATATCCATCCTTGTAATCCAGTTGCTCTAAAAGCGCTTTTTCTTTTTTCGCCACCTTTAGTCCCAATTGGGCTTTTTCATCAGTTACATGATAGTTTTTCTGCATCCAATTGATAACTTCCTCGTCTGTCATGCCGCTCTCTATGAGATTCATCATAGGTTTGGTTGGACGAACCCCCGTCATAATTCCCCATGCAAGTTCTTTGCCGGTCACTTCTGATAACCAGGCATAAACTTTTAGATTGACATAACGCTTTCTTAATTTGCGATCCAAGGCCCCTGACAATTCAGCTGCATTTATTTGAAGTGTTCTTTGTGTAAATGCTTGTGTGTCATATTCATTTACACATGTGCTTGACTGAATGAATTTGTCATTCTCTGTCATTATAATTGTCACAGCTTGCGTGGATTCTCTATCTACTTTTTGCTCAATCTCTACTCCCGGACAGAATGCCTTTGTAATATGGTACATATCATAGGCAAACATCTCGTCGTTTACTTGAATTTTTATCATTCCACACCTCTTTTATGCTTCTCATTTGCACACTTGGGTATATACATCTGCAGAACCCATATCTCTGCCATCGCCATACATCATACAAATGGATTGTACATTTTTTCATCTGCAATGCATGTCAAATCATTATGCCCCGGATATACCATCACATCATCCGGCAGACAGAATAATTTTTCCTTAATGGAACGCACCAGTGTAGACATACTTCCGGTGGGAAAATCACTTCTTCCAACACTTTGATAAAACAAGGTGTCTCCACTAATCAAAACCCCTTCTGCCCACTCATAATAACAGCATCCTCCTGCCGTATGGCCAGGGGTATGAATGACTTTGAATTGGAAACCGGCAAGTTCTAGGATTTGCCCGTCCTGCAAACACTCAACCTTGTGATAAGAGTAACTTGCTCCAAACACCCCTGACAGATTCAGCCTAGGGTTCTCTAAAATTTGCTTTTCGTCTTCATGCAAATATACCGGAATATCAAATTCCTTCACGAAACCATCAATTCCCATGACGTGGTCAAAATGCGCATGAGTCAAAAGAATGGCCTTTGGTGTATAGCCGTTTGATTTTATATGACTGACCAGATAGTCAGGACATGTGGCTGGATCTACCACAACCAATTCCTTTGTCTCTTCATTTATTAATAAATAACAATTGGTTCCCATGGAACCTAATACAAATTTTTCAATTTTCATGATTTTCTTACCTTAATATGTTTTTTATTGCTCTAATTATTATAACTCATTCAAATTTCATACACAAGATTTACTTATGTAGACCAACCTACTGATTTTTGGTGTGTATTTTAAAAAAATGGTCAAAATCTAACCTAAATTAAGCCCATATACTGGTTTTTTCCAAAATTTCGTTTGTATATAAAATAATCTACATTTTTCTAACCCCAAAATGCACAATTAGGGTTAGTATTTGCTCATTAATTTTATATACGAACAAACACAGCTTTATAACAAAAGGTCCAAGGCATCCGCCTTGAACCTTGCTTATCCAATGTTATATTATCCCGTTGTACGTTCGATATCAATCACACCCGGTATCTGGCGCAATTTTTCAATGACATGATTGAGTTCATCACGTCCGGTTACCACAAAACTGATATCAAAGGTAACTACATCCTGCTTGCTCGTGTGTGTATTAATCGAACTGATATCAATCTTATTTTCCGTATATACCTTGGAAACTTCCATAAGCAGACCCTGTCGATTATTTGCATATATTTTAATGCCACACAAATATTGTCCCCGTTCTTCTGTGATGCTTGCTTCCCATTCTGCATCAATCAATCGGATGCGTTCAGACTCTGAAAGATTTAATATATTAATACAGTCTGTTCTATGAATGGACATACCGCGTCCGCGTGTTACAAAACCGACAATCTCATCACCCGGTACCGGATTACAGCAACGTGAGAAACGAACTGCCATATCATCAATACCTTTTACTACGATACCACTCTTTGATTTGGCAACATGGGCTTTGTTTTTCGTAGCTTCATTCACACGTTCGATGATGCTCTCATCCGTGATAACTTCCTTGTGGTCTTTGGTGTACTCTTCCAAAAGTCGATTGATTACCTGGCCTTCTTTTAATCCACCATGGCCAACGGTTGCAAGAATGCCATCCCACTCTTTAAAACCATACTTCGCTTGCACAACCTGCATATACTTCGGCTTTGTCAAATCACTATACACAAGCGCTTTGGCTTTGCAATATTGCTGCAGAAGCTCTTTTCCGCGTATAATATTTTCTTCTTTAAATTCTTTCTTAAACCACTGATTAATCTTGTTACGTGCCTGGGTACTTTTCACGATATTTAACCAGTCTCGGCTAGGTCCCTTGGAATTCTGTGATGTCAGAATCTCAATTCTATCACCGTTTTGAATCTGGTAATCAATATTTACCAATTTACCATTGACACGGGCACCCACCATCTTATTTCCAACGGCGCTGTGAATCGAGTATGCAAAATCAACCGGCGTAGAGCCATTTGGCAGGTTCTTTACATCTCCATTCGGTGTAAAGCAATATACATCCTCTGCAAATAAATCCAGACCACCTTTGAGAAGGCTTAAGAATTCACGATTATCCGTATCCTGCTGCCATTCCAAAATCTGTCGAAGCCAAGAAAGTTTTTCTTCTTCCTGTGCCTCCACATTTTTCTGCCCATCATTCGATTCTTTGTATTTCCAGTGTGCCGCAATACCATACTCAGCAGTCTTATGCATCTCTGCAGTACGAATCTGAATCTCAAACGGCTGTCCTGCTGTACTCATTAGCGTGGTATGCAACGACTGATACATATTCGGCTTTGGCATTGCAATATAATCTTTAAAACGTCCCGGAATCGGTGTGTACATTTCGTGAATAACACCAAGAGCCGCATAACAATCCTTCACAGAATCCACGATTATTCTAACTGCAAACAAATCATAAATCTGGTCAACGGTCTTATCCTGATTGACCATCTTCTTATATATACTAAAGAAATGCTTTACTCGGCCTTTGACCTCTGCCTTAATGTGCGCATCCTCCATGTGCTTAGATACTTCTTCTACAATCTGCGCCACGAACTGTTCTCGTTCCATAGCCCTTGCATTAATCTGGTTCACCAAATCATCAAAAACTTCCGGTTTGGTATATTTGAGTGCAAGGTCGTCTAACTCGGTCTTTAGTTTGGAAATGCCCAGGCGCTGTGCAAGCGGCGCATAAATATCCAAGGTTTCCTTCGCCTTTTCTACTTGCTTTTCCGGCCGCATAAACTGCAAGGTTCTCATATTATGTAAACGGTCCGCAAGTTTAATCAGAATAACTCGAATATCCTTTGCCATAGCAAGAAACATCTTACGAAGATTTTCTGCCTGTACTTCTAGTTTATCTGAAGAATAAGATAATTGCCCTAATTTTGTGACACCATCAACAAGAAGTGCAACCTCTTTCCCAAAGGTTTCTGTAATCTCTTCTTCGGTCATAACGGTATCTTCCACAACGTCATGCAAAATACCGGCAATGATTGTTTCCTTATCAAGTTCCAAATCAGCAAGAATAATACCCACCCACAACGGATGAATAATGTACGGTTCGCCGGACTTTCTACATTGTCCTTCATGGGCATGATAAGCGATTTCAAACGCTTTTTCAATCATAGAGATATCGTCAGACGGATGATATTTACGAACTCGTCTTATTAATTTGTCATACAATTCCTTTGGGTCTTGATAATCCTCTATTGCTTTTACCGCATGTCCATCTACAATTTCAAGACCACTATATGGATTTTCCAATATTTTTGTGTCAGACATCTATATGCCCCCTCTGATGACTTATTTTCCCGGATAAGCAATCACTGTTTCTACATCATATCCTTCTAATTTCTTTCTTCCTTCAAGACCTTCTAATTCCATCAAGAATACCGTTTTTACAACTTCTCCGCCTAAGCGTTCTACCAACTTGATAATCGCTTCGATGGTTCCGCCTGTTGCCATTAAATCATCAATAATGACTACCTTCTGTCCAGGTTTGATAGAATCCTTGTGCATCTCAATCACTGCACTTCCATATTCTAAATCATATTCAATCTCAACTGTCTCGCATGGAAGTTTTCCTTTTTTACGAACAGGTATAAATGCTTTATTTAAATTATATGCAATCGGAACACCAAAGATAAACCCTCTTGATTCTGGTCCTACAACCACATCAAACTCTACATCTTTAGTTTCTCTTGCATCAGGTCGATTGCCAAATGCAAACCGTCTGCATCTTCCAAGATGCTGGTCACATCTCTAAATATAATTCCTTCTTCCGGAAAATCAGGTATACTTCTTACATATTCTTCGATAGATTTTTTCATATTCGTCACTCCTGAATTAAAAAATATACGATATTATATCATTTTCTTGTCGATTTTTCAAACTTTTTTCATACTGTTATCGAAAAGATTGCACCACTATTTGAAGATTCTTTCTGCCTTGATATTCATTGATAGTCGGATAATAGGTAAATGCTGCTTTTTGACCTTTTCTCCCTTCATAATATGCAAGAAATGATGCAGTGTCACCAAAATATGTGGCATCCATCATTCTTCCAGTACTATCCTTCACACGCATTTTCAATACATTCTGATTCTTGCCCCAAATTTGCGTGCTTATAATATCCAAATCCTTTTCCACAAAAAGCGGTTTCGTGTTTCCTTTTCCAAATGGTTCTAATAATTCCAACTGTTCAACAAGCTCTTCACTGACGTAAGCAAATGGAAGCTGCATATCAATGGATACCTTCGGTGTTAAATCATCTTCTGAAAGGTTTGCATTTCGATTCAATGTTCTGCGCAGTTCTTCCAAATCATTCTTTTTTAATGATAATCCCGCAGCTAACTTATGCCCTCCGAACTTTGTTAGTAAGTGTTTACATTTATTTAGCTCCTCATACATATGATAAGCATCTATGGACCGCCCGGAACCCTTGATTCCATCTTCTGCCTGAGTCAAAATAAATGTAGGTTTATAGAAACGCTCTCGTACCCTTCCAGCCACAATTCCTGCCAAGCTTTCATGGCAATCTGGCAAATAAATTACTAATACGTTATCTTCTTGTAAATCCGACGCTTCCACTTGCTTAATTGCTTCTGCTACAGCAATGGCTGTCATATCCTTTCGGTTATCGTTAAGCGCCTTTAAATCTCCCGCAAGAATATCCGCTTCTTTCTTATCCTTTGCACGCAAAAGCTCCAATGCCCTTTTTGCTGTATCTAATCGACCGCTGGCGTTCAAACATGGGCCAATCACAAAACCGATGTGGTATGCATTGAGTCTTTGCACATCCACTTTGGTACACTCGAGCAAGGCCTTCAGTCCAAGATTCTGGGTGCATTTGAGCATTTCCAAGCCTTGTTTTACAAAGATGCGATTTTCTCCAACAAGGTCCATAACATCACCAACTGTTGCAATCGCAACGTTTTCCATCAGATAATCTACATCTTCTACATCTCTTCCCATGGTTTCAAACAATGCTTCAACCACCTTATAAGCTACGGCGGCACCACAAAGTTCTTTAAAAGGGTAGATGCAATCCTCTCGCTTTGGGTCAATCACTGCATCTGCCGGTGGTAGGACATATCTTTTTTCATCCCCTACTTCTTCGTATGGCACTTCATGGTGGTCGGTTACAATAATCGTCATACCCAGGCGCCTTCCATAGGCAATCTCCTCATATGCTGCAATTCCATTGTCACAGGTTATAATTGTATCCACATTTTCTTCATAGGCATGGTCAATCAGACTCTTATTTAATCCATAACCATCTTTCATTCTGTCCGGAATATCAATATCCACATCGGCCCCAAGCATGCGAAGACCTTCTAACAATATGTAGGTGGCATTGATTCCATCAATATCATAATCCCCTATCACACGAATTTTTCTGCCTTCGTGAATCTTCTCAAGCAAAATATCAACAGCCCTATCCATATCCTTCATCAACATTCCGTCATGCAAATCCCCGATTGTCCCATTTAGATAAAAATTTATATTTTCATCACCAATAATATCTCGATTCCGAATCAATCTTGCAATGATAGGATGAACTTCATATTTGTCTGCAATTTTCTGAAAATCTGCGCCCTTGCGCAACACAACCCATTTTTCCATAAGTACCTCTATTGCATTATACATTTGTCATAAAAATAAGGATAGAAGTAAATGCTTCTTCTATCCCTTTTATTATGACGTTGATTTCCCTATCTGTAAAGTTTTTTCGTCTAAAATTACGACAACATCCCTCCTAAAGTACCACCGCCAACGCAGAGAATGATGGTCGAGATAGTATTTAGCCCATTTGTATTAAACTCGCGATAAACACCGTATGATATGACAAACAATAGCAAGACATAGATTGTTCCAATTACCATTCCCCATATAAACTTTCTCACCTCGGTCAACTTCCCAATGATAAATCCACCCATGAAAGTTGATATAATATAGATAGACACAATGCCCCCTACCACAACCTGCTCGTCCAATTCAAACTTGTACACAAGAAAAGCTAAAATAAGTAACAGGATTCCTGTTATGATATAAGATGCCAATAATGATTTCAGCACCCACATTACTTTTCTTCCCACATCTTTTTTGCGCATAAAAATCCCTCCTTCTCTACCACAATGTATGAGAAAGAGGGACAAATTATGCTTATTGTTCCATTTGTCTTCCTAAGAAATTAGATGCACACGTCACTACCTTCTGTTCCATCTCTCCTAATTTCTTCTTGTCTTGCTTTTCCAATAAAATGACTGAGCCAAGCACATCTCCTTCACAGATTACCGGATTGATAATCTGTCCGTAGAAATCATTTTGTGTTTCTTCTGTAATTGGGACAAACTTCCTTTCTCCCTGATATGCCAGAATTTGTTCCCTTTCAGCAATTGCACTTTCCAAGCGCTTACTGATGTACTTATCCTGTAACTCTTTTTTTCCATACCCTGCTGCTGCAATCACCTGGTCGTGGTCGGTTATACAGATAGTAGTTCCCAATGTATTTGCAAGACTTTCTGCATAATCCTTTGCAAAATGGGAAAGTTCTCCTATAGGAGAATATTTTTTCAAAATAATTTCACCCTGGCGGTCTGTGAAAATTTCAAGGGAATCTCCTTCACGGATGCGAAGTGTTCTTCTAATTTCTTTTGGGATTACGACACGTCCCAGGTCATCCGAAACTGTCAATACAGACCCAAAAAAATTTTTCAAAAAATGCAATTTTTTATGAAACCATTTGTAATCCATCAGAAAAATTCCATTTTACTCTAATGGTTTCGGAATCAAATATCTGCACTTCATCAATAAAAGTATACATGATTTCTTTCATTCTGTCTTCCGGTAAATTCAGCAAATGGTTCATATGTTCTTCATCTGCTTTTCTTACCTCCAGTTCTTGAATTGCCGTTTGCAATTCATGCAGTTCTGCTTCTGCTTCCTCTATCTGTTTCTTAACTCTTATACTCTCGTCTGTATAGCGTTCTTTCTCTTTAATAAATCCTTCTCTATCAATAAAACCATCCTTGTACTTATCATATAATTCAGATTTTTTCAAATTTAATGAAGCATAACTCTGTTTTAAATACTGCAGGGAACTCTTTTTCTTTTTCAAAACCTCTTTATTGATACTCCTTGTTTCCTGCTTGGCTGTCTCCGTAAGATACAACTTTGCTTGTGCTGAAAACAAATGACATAGAACCTCCTCCAACTTGCTCTTCGACCAATATATCTTTTTACACTCCTCATTGCCTGTATATCTTACATGAGAACACGAATAATAAGTGTCTTTTCCATATGTCTTTTGCAATTTATAACCACAATATGGACACACAAAAACATTATCATTTGTCGCCTTTTTCTTCTTGCTTTTCTTGACTTTTCTCAACATATCCTGGGCAGTAAGAAATTCTTCTTTCGTGACAATCGGTTCGTGAGTGTCTTCGATTATCAGCCACGTATCTTTTGCAGTACGCTTGTCATATCTGTCCCCTACACGCTGTTTCTTTCTTTTATGATAAACCATAGCACCTCGATACTTTTCATTTCTGATAATCTCCACAATAACCGGATGAGTCCACATGGTATTCTTACGATATCGACTATGTTGTTTCTTGATGCCTTTGTACTCTGTAGGAGTTGGTACTCCTTTTTCATT
>JAXJXL010000067.1:0-12570 GCA_036307525.1 Faecalimonas sp. | reverse complement strand
TTTCTGATTATGAACCACAACCATTATTGATTCAATCCCATCTGGGAAGCTTTGCAATTACAACTGTAGGTAAAATTAATAATTTAAATTCATTATTAAAAGTTGTATATGCAAATGGGCATACCCATTTTCAAGAAATGAGCGGTGGACAGATTAATGCAACCGAATTAGTTGCATCCCTGATCTGCAAAAAGAATTCCATTGTGGAAGGAATCCGTTATGTGCAAGGCATCGTTGAGGGTTCTATGTCAATTCTGATTATGACAGATAAAGGAATTTATGCAGCAAGAGACAGATATGGAAGAACTCCGATTGCCATTGGAAAAAAAGAAGAAGGCTATGGAGTCGCATTTGAAAACTTCGCTTTTTCCATGCTGGGCTATGATACATACAAGGAATTAGGTCCAAGTGAGATTGTGTTTATCACACCAGAGGGCGTGGAAACGGTATCAGCACCTAAGAAGGATATGAAGGTCTGTTCTTTCTTGTGGGTATATTATGGATATCCAACTTCATCATATGAGGGAGTCAACGTAGAAGAAATGCGTTGCAAATGTGGTAGCATTATGGCGAAACGTGATGAAGGAAACATATCTCCGGATTTGATTGCCGGTGTACCTGATTCCGGTTTAGCACATGCCATTGGATATGCAAATGAATCCGGCATTGCCTATGGACGTCCATTTATCAAATATACACCTACTTGGGCAAGATCTTTTATGCCAACGAGCCAGGCTCAAAGAAATCTGGTTGCTAAGAGAAAATTGGTTCCGGTTCCAAGTTTGATACAGGACAAAAAATTACTGTTGATTGACGATTCGATTGTACGTGGTACACAGCTTCGTGAGACAACGGAATTTCTATACAATAGTGGAGCAAAAGAGGTGCATGTAAGACCTGCCTGCCCACCACTTGTGTATGGATGTAAGTATTTGAATTTTTCACGTTCCAAATCAGAAATGGACTTGATTACACGTCGTGTTATTGCAGAATTAGAGGGAGATAACGCGGATAACGTGTTGCATGAATATACCAATCCAAATAGTGAACGTTATGCGGCAATGGTACAAGAAATTCGCAAACAGCAGAATTTCACCTCCCTACGTTTCGTTAGTTTGCCAGATTTGTTGGATTCCATTGGATTAGAATCATGCAAAGTCTGCACATATTGTTTTGATGGAAAAGAGTAAAAAAAAGAGCAACTGCGAATTATAGTATTATAGTTCACAGTTGTTTTAATTTAAAAAGAAATAATTTCTTTTTAAATTAAACGCTCCGCACGGATGCACAGGGGTGCGTGCAGTGAAGGTGTTGCTACGCAACCGCACCCCGCGCAAGAGTCTGTCAAGACAGACTCTTTATATAGGGAGGTAGATTATGGACAAAAAGAAGATAAAAAATATTGCGTTTGATTTGGCGGCAGACATCATAGGAAGTTTCCTGATTGCCATAGGAATTTATAATTTTGCTACTGCATCGGAGTTTCCGGTTACGGGGATTACCGGTATTGCACAAGTACTTTATATTTATTTCGGGTTGCCGATTGGTACCATGACTACGATTATAAACATTCCGATTATTTTGGCGTGTGTCAAAGTGCTGGGCGTGAAATTTGTACTGAAGTCTTTGAAAACCTTGCTGATTTCCAACTTCTTTATGGATGTTGTTGCGCCTTTGCTACCGATTTATGAGGGGGATTTAATGTTATCAAGCATTTGTATGGGACTTTTTGCAGGTCTTGGTTATGCCTTGATCTTTATGCGAGATTCGTCAACCGGCGGTGTTGATTTTATTTCTTTGACGATTCGTGCGTTAAAGCCACATATTTCTTTGGGGAGAATCATTGTGATAGTAGACTGTGTACTCTTGTTGGTCTGCGGATTTTTGCTGGGTGGAAATGTGGATAAAATCATTTACGGTTTGATAGCAACCTATATTGTATCTGTTGTGGTGGATAAGGTTATGTACGGTTTGGATGCCGGAAAGGTAACCCTCATTGTGACGGAAAAGGGATATGATGTGGCAGAAAAAATTCACGAGCTGACAGAACGCGGTGCCACATTATTAAAAGCTGTTGGAAGTCACACCAAAACAGATAAGCAGGTGGTAATGTGCGCCTGCAGCTATAAACAGATGCATATGGTTCAGAAGGCAGTGAAAGAAGTAGATAGCAGTGCGTTTCTTGTGATGATGGAGGCAAATCAAGTACGCGGCGAAGGATTTAGGCCTTACGAATAATAATTTGCATTGCGACTTTTGAACAGTAGTTGTATAATGTCATTAATATAGAAGAAGTTATTAGATGTAGGAGGCACAGTAATGTGGACTAGAGCATTATTAAAACAGAATGCCAAAACGGCATTTAGGAGAAATTATTGGATGTGTGTTGCTGTCAGTTTTGTCAGCTTAGTATTAATGGGTGGTTTTAGTTTTGGGGGCAGTAACACAACAACTGTCACAGAAGATAATCAAAACTTTGATTATAGTATGGAATCCTTGATGGAATTTCTGAATCAGGTTCCACCATATTTTTGGGCTGCTTTCTGGGCGGCAATTGTGGTAGGCCTTGTTGTGGGAATCGGTGTTTCCATTTTATTTACGAATCTTGTCCAAGTGGGTTGTAATCGATATTTCTTGGAAAACAGAGAATATAAGACTGGTATGGGGCAGTTATTCTATAGCTTTCAAGGTGGAAGGTATGGTGCAACCGTATGGGTGATGTTTCTGCGGACCTTATACATTTTCGGATGGAGCCTTTTGTTCCTTATTCCTGGAATTGTGAAATCCTATTCCTATATGATGGTTCCTTATATCATGGCTGAGAACCCAACCTTGGACCACAAACGCGTATTTCAGCTTAGCAGGGAGATGATGGACGGGCATAAGATGGAAGCCTTTATGTTAGGATGGTCATTCTTCGGATGGATTTTTCTGTCTGTGTTTACATCCGGTATTCTAAATATCTTATATGTGAATCCATATATGCAGGCTACATATGCGGAATTCTATTCGGCAGTTAAGGCAGAGGCTAGAATGAAAGGTATTGTGCAAGCAGGAGAGCTTCCTACCATACTGGTGCCGGAGGAATAAGCATGCGAGAAGAATTGTTTAAAATGGAGCGAAAAGGTCTGGTATCGGAAGGGCAGCAGGTAAATATAACAGAAAGAGTGAATGGAAGCTTATATAGTTATCTGGTTGAACCATCTGTTGCAATGTCCGGAATATACCGCAGTAACCAGAGAATTAAATCTGATACGGGTATTATTAATGAAATCCGTGAGACGGAGAGAGGATTTTATCTGGTGGTAGGCTTTGATGAGTAAATGAAAGAGAAGATGTGTTTTTACACATCTTTTTCTTATGCAAGCATTTGTAAGGAACCTAGTGTTTCTTAGATTCCCATTTCACAAAAAGTCACTTATAAAAAGCATGTTTGAGTAGACAGGGTTCTTAGCGATATTATGTAATCGTCAACAAGGTGAAAGATTCCAGAAAGACTAAGCAACTGCGTTCAGAGATGTGATTATGATAGCGCGTCAAAAACTCACAAGTTCAGACAATTTGCCGCGCTATCACATTTTCTAAACTGCAGTTGCAAGGCTTTCTACAGAATCTTTCAATGTTATCTCATACATAATATCGCATAAGAACAATGGGCTGTGAGTTTGCTTTTTATATGTGTAATAGCTTCTGTGAAATGGGCACCTTAGAAACTCTTGTTTCTGAAAGTCTGCTTGCAAAAGAAAAAGATGTAGCAAAACACTACATCTTTTCAGTCTTTTATTAATTAAAGCTTAATATTCTTGAATAAATCGCCTAGGCTAGTTCCAATATTCTCTGCTTTTGGAATCACAACCTTTTCTACAACTTCTTCTTCCTTCTTTTCAATCAGAGCCTTCATGCTTAAACTGATTTTTCCATCCTTCACGGCGATTACTTTCACATCGACGTTTTGTCCCACTACCAATACATCAGCAGGTGTTTTGATTCGCTTGTCAGAAATCTGAGAAACATGAACCAATCCGGAAAGACCATTCCCTAAGTCAATAAATGCGCCATAGTTTTGTAAACTTTCTACAGTACCAGTCATCACACTTCCAATTTCCACGCTTGCAATTAAAGCTTCTTTTGCGGCCTTTTCTTTTGCCTTTAGTATACCGCGTGCAGAAAGAATTAGACGATTTTGAGCTTGGTCAGCTTCGATAACCTGTACTTCGATTTCTTTCGTCAAGAAATCTTCTAAATTCTCTACGTAAGATAATGATAATTGCGATGCTGGGATAAATCCGCGGATTCCTTCCACCACTGCAATTACGCCGCCATTTACAACACCTTCTATTTTTACAGTAAGAACTGTCTTGTTTTCCAGATAGTCGGCTACCATGTTCCATGGATTAGCGTCATCGAAATGTTCTTCCAAATCAGCCATTGTTTCGTTTTGTAATAATTCTTCGCTCATGTTTTATACCTCGTAACTTTCTTAAGATGAAAACATTATATCATATTTTTCAAAATAGAAAATAGAAATATATGAAAATATTTGACAAACTGACTGAAAAATGGCAACCTATAACTATAAGAAGCGAGGTAACACTATGAAAAATAAAAAAAAGAGAAAAGTTTATGTAGTTGGTCACAAGAATCCGGATACAGATTCCATTTGTTCTGCAATAGCATATGCAGCTTTAAAACAGCAGATTGCGGCGGAAGATGAGAATAACTATTTCCCGATGCGTGCCGGTATGCTCAATGAAGAGACGCAGTATGTTCTGAAACGTTTCGGAGTAGAAGAACCAAAAATCTTGGCAAATGTGCATTTGCGTGTACAGGACGTGGACGTCAATCGTATGCCGGGGATTAGTAGCCATACATCCATCAAGGATGCATGGGCGATGATGAAAGAACGAAATGTCTATACGTTGGCAGTGACGAATGAGGAAGAATTAGAGGGCGTGATTACAACCAGTGATATTGCCACATCTTATATGGATGTATACGACAGTCATATTTTGGCAGAAGCCAGAACACAATATCAAAATATTGCGAATACTTTGGATGGTGAAGTGATTAGTGGGAATCCGCATGCATATTTCATAAAAGGGAAAGTAGCCGTAGCTGCTTCCAGTCCAGAGATGATGGAAACCTACATAGAAAAGGATGACTTAGTTGTTTTGGGCAATCGTTATGAATCTCAGCTCTGCGCGGTGGAATTAGACGCTAGTTGTCTCGTAATATGTCAGGGGGCGCAGGTTTCTAAGACCATTTTAAAACTTGCACAGGAGAGAGAGATTGTAATCATAACAACTCCACATGATACATTTACGGTATCCAGATTAATTAACCAGAGTATTCCTGTAAGGCACTTTATGGAGAAGGATGGCCTTACTATATTTAACACCACAGATTACGTGGAAAATATCAAGGATGTCATGGCAAAGAAACGTGCACGTGACTTTGCGGTTATTGATAAGGAAGGAAAGTTCTATGGTTTCATATCAAGCCGTCGTTTGATGGATGCTCGTAACAGACGCGTGATTATGGTTGATCATAACGAAAAGACACAGGCGGTAGATGGAATTGAAGAAGCAGAGATTTTGGAGATTATTGACCATCACAGATTAGGAAGTCTTGAGACAGTTGGCCCTGTTTATTTTAGAAACCAACCGGTAGGATGTACGGCAACTATTATTTATGATATGTATAAGGAAAATGGAGTTGTGCCGGACAAGACAATTGCAAGCCTTCTTTGCTCGGCGATTATATCCGATACCTTGTTATTTCGCTCACCAACATGTACATGGCTTGATCGTGCGGCAGGAGAAGAACTTTCTAAAATTGCAGGACTTGATATGGAAGAACTGGCACAGAACATGTTCCAGGCAGGAAGTAACTTAAAAGGAAAGACAGCAGAAGAAATCTGTTTCCAGGACTTTAAGGATTTTACAGTCAGCGATGTGAAATTCGGAGTGGGTCAAGTGAATTCCATGAATGCGGAAGAGCTGCAGGAGATTAAAGAATCTGTTCTTCCATATCTGGAACAGGTGGCCAAAGCAGAAAGACTGGATATGGTGTTTTTCATGCTGACAAATATTGTAGATGAAGTGACTGAATTGTTGTGTTATGGTAAAGGAGCAAAGGAACAGGTACTGGAAGCCTTTGACCTTCCTGCTGACACAGAGGATATTTTATTGGAGGGAGTTGTTTCCCGTAAGAAACAGCTGATTCCGGCATTTGTAATTTCGTTGCAACAATAGGAGGAGCTTATGGCAAAACAAATTTGGAAACCGGGAAACATGGTTTATCCGCTTCCGGCTGTCATGGTTAGTGTTGGAACCGAAAGTGGAGAAACTAATATTATCACCATTGCTTGGACAGGAACCATTTGTACGAACCCTGCCATGCTATACATTTCCGTAAGACCAGAGAGACATTCGTACCAGATGATTAAGGAGTCAGGAGAATTTGTTGTGAACCTAACAACAGAGGCTCTTGTGAAGGCAACGGATTTCTGTGGAGTTCGCTCAGGGAAGGATGTGGATAAGTGGAAGGAAACGGGGCTCACCCGTGGAAAAGCTAACGCATTATTCTACGCTCCGATTATTGAAGAGTGTCCAGTGAATATCGAGTGTAAGGTAACGGAGGTAAAAGAACTTGGAAGTCACGATATGTTTATTGCAGAGGTTGTTTCTGTGCAAGTAAGTGATGAGTACTTGAACGAGACGGGCAAGTTCTGTTTGAATGAAACAGGACTTATGGCGTACTCGCATGGAACATATATGAGCCTGGGAGAAGAGCTGGGTACCTTTGGATACAGTGTAAAGAAAAGGAAATAGTGAAAAAAAGGAACTTTCCATTGTTTTGTTAACGAGAAAGTTCCTTTTCTTTTTAGTTTGCCAAAGGTTTTACCTTAGTCTTTATAATGCGTTTTAACATGAATATACACATGATAACGGAAACAACTTCAGCAATAGGATAAGCGAACCACACCAAATTTAATCCGAACAGTTTTGCAAAAGTAAATGCAACCGGCAAGATAATTACAATCTGTCTTGCAATTGATATTAGCATGCTGTAAACTCCATTTCCAAGTGCTTGGAATACAGAACATGCAACAATACTGAAACCTGCAAATACAAAGCACAAGCTAATCGTGCGAAGAGCTGGGACACCGATTTCTAGCATGTGGTCAGAAGCTTCAAATAATCCAAGCAATGTTTGAGGGAATAGTTGGAAGATTACAACCCCTATAAGCATGATGCTTACTGCAATAATTGCGCTAAGCTTAATTGTTTGATAAATACGCTTCTTATTCTGAGCTCCATAGTTGTAGGCAACTATCGGAATCATACCGTTTGTCAAGCCAAAGACAGGCATAAATACAAAACTTTGCAATTTAAAGTACACACCGAATACCGTTGCAGCAGTTGATGAGAACATCAATAAAATGTTGTTCATACCAAAGGTTGTAAGAGAACCAATGGACTGCATGATAATCGATGGGACACCAATTTTATAAATGTTCCCAATCGTTTCTTTGCTAGGCTTGAAGCCTTTGAAGGTAACATGAATTTCTTTATTATATTTCTGGTTAAAGAACCAGCCGAGCATTGCGGCAATCACTTGTCCAATTACAGTTGCTACAGCAGCACCGGTCACACCCATGGCCGGAAGACCGAACCAACCAAAGATAAGGATTGGGTCAAGGATAATGTTGATAACAGCACCAAGCCCTTGTGTAATCATATTGAAAATGGTCTTTCCTGTTGATTGCAATAAACGTTCAAATGTAATTTGCAAGAAAATACCAAATGACACAATTGTAATAACGGACATGTATTGGGTTCCGTATTCAATAATCTGCGCATCATCCGTTTGGATTTCAAAAAACCATCTGGAACCTAACAGTCCAAGGATTGCAAATACAAGGCTGCTTAGAATACCTAATAAAATACCATTCTTGGCAATGGTATTGGCTGTTTCAAATTTCTTTTCACCGAGACTCTTAGAAAGCAGTGCATTGATACCGACACCGGTACCTGCAGCGACTGCAATCATTAGGTTCTGTATAGGAAAAGCCAGTGAAACGGCTGTTAATGCATTTTCATTTAGTTGTGCAACAAACATGCTGTCCACAACGTTGTATAAAGCCTGTACCAACATGGAAATAATCATTGGCAGGGACATGGTAATCAATAATTTAGGAATCGGCATAACGCCCATTTTGTTTTCTTGTCTTACTGAGTCTGACATATTTTTCCTCCTTTTTGCGTACTTGACTATTCTAACACTATAGAAAAATATATGCAATAAAAAGTAGTGACGAAAATGTGGGAAAATGTTATTATTATGAAGGAAAGAACACATCGTAGTTGAAAGAAAGAGGAAGATAGATGATACATGAATTTTCCAGAACAGAGCTGTTAATAGGAGAAGAAGGACTAAAACGCCTTGCAAGTGCTACCGTTATGGTGCTTGGTGTGGGAGGCGTTGGCTCCCATTGCATCGAGGCATTGGCAAGAAGCGGAGTGGGAACTTTGATCTTGGTAGACAACGACAAAGTTAGCCGTACCAATATTAATCGTCAGTCCATTGCGTACTTGAGCACCGTTGGGGATTATAAAACCAAATTAATGAAAGACAGAATTGACGATATCTGTCCGAGTATAAATGTATTTACTTATGAAACATTTATCTTGCCAGAAAATCTACACGAAATCTTTGAAAGAAAAGTGGATTATATCGTGGATGCAATTGATACTGTAACTACGAAGCTGGCTATAGCAGAGTATGCCAAAGAGCATGAGATTCCACTTATTAGTTGCATGGGCACAGGGAATAAACTGCATCCGGAATTATTTGAGATAACGGATATCTCGAAAACCTCCGTTTGCCCGCTGTGTAAGGTGATGCGAAAGGAATTAAAAGAACGTGGTATATACCATCTGAAGGTGTTATATTCCAAAGAAAAGCCGATTGACACGTCGGCTCGTTCTACAGGAGAAGATAAAGGAATGAGAAGGTACCTTCCGGGAAGCATTTCATTTGTTCCACCGGTAGCAGGACTCTTAATTGCAGGTGAAGTGATTCGCGAAATTGCGGGAGTGGACTAGGAGAAAGATATGGATTTGTTTGATTATGTAAGAGAGCAGAAAAGTGATAAAGAGTCGCCATTGGCGTCAAGACTTCGTCCGACCACATTGGATGAGGTGGTCGGACAACAGCATATTATAGGGAAAGACAAGCTTTTGTATCGCGCAATTAAAGCAGACAAGCTTGGCTCCCTTATTTTCTATGGCCCGCCGGGGACAGGAAAAACCACCCTTGCCAAGGTGATTGCGAATACGACCAGTGCAGATTTTAAGCAGATTAACGCAACCATAGCCGGCAAAAAGGATATGGAGGAAGTGGTGCAGCAGGCGAAGAACAACATGGGCATGTACGGAAGGAAAACCATTCTTTTTGTAGATGAGATTCATCGCTTTAATAAAGGGCAGCAGGATTATCTGCTTCCGTTTGTGGAAGACGGAACCCTGATTCTGATTGGTGCAACTACCGAGAATCCGTACTTTGAGGTAAATGGTGCTTTGATTTCCCGTTCCAGTGTATTTGAACTAAAGTCGTTAGATAAAGAAGATATTAAAGTTCTGTTGAAGCGTGCAGTATATGACGTAGAAAAAGGTATGGGAAGCTATAACGCAGACATTACAGAAGAAGCCTTGGAGTTTCTTGCGGATATCTCCGGTGGTGATGCAAGAAATGCGTTAAATGCGATTGAACTTGGTATATTAACTACTGAACGCAGTGAGGACGGGAAGATACATATTACCATCGATGTGGCGCAGGAATGTATCCAAAAGCGTGTGGTTCGCTACGATAAGACGGGGGACAACCACTACGATACCATTTCCGCATTTATTAAGAGCCTTCGAGGCTCGGACCCGGATGCGGCAGTTTACTATCTTGCAAAAATGCTATACGCAGGCGAAGATATCAAATTCATTGCAAGAAGAATGATGATTAGCGCATCGGAGGATGTAGGAAATGCAGACCCGAACGCATTGACGGTGGCAGTGTCAGCAAGTCAGGCAGTAGAGCGTATTGGTATGCCGGAAGCCCAGATTATCTTGGCGCAGGCAGCAACTTACATTGCCAGTGCACCGAAGAGTAATGCGTCCTATTTGTCCATTCATGCGGCGATGGAAAGTGTAAGGACACAGAAGACCACCGTACCAGCGCATTTACAGGATGCCCACTATAAAGGGGCGGCAAAATTAAGACATGGAACGGGATATAAATATGCCCATGATTATCCGGAGCATTACGTGAAGCAGCAGTATCTGCCGGATGAGATTAAGAACGCGAAGTTCTATGAGCCGACGGAGATAGGGTATGAGAAGCAGATAAAAGAACGGTTGGAAAGATTGCGCATCCGCGCGGAGCGTTGCATGCAAAATGGCGAATCATAACAGATTCGCCATTATTTGTGCATAGATTTCCTGATTCTTTTTATTCCAATTGTTTGCAATCGTAGTTGCTTCCTCTTTTGTAGGAACGATTAAAGTCATGTCTATCAGCGGAGCATCACTCTCAATAATCTGACAACGAACCGCATATTCCAGACTGCTGATTTGATAGTAATCGGCTTTGACAGAGATTTCATTTTTTAATTCATAACGCTTTTCTGCAAGGAATGAATTGATGTCATTCTGTATAGCAGGTGAAATATTGTTGCGGAAGAACTTAATTGTATCGGTTCCCTCATCTGTCAAATGATAGTAGGTACGATTGTGGGTGGTTTCTTCGCGAATAAAACCAGCCTCCACCATTTCAGAAATCGCCTGTTGCAATGTGAAATAGGTGGTGTAGCCCTTATCCAGAATAAACTCCGAAATCTGTCCATTTGTCAATGGAAAGTCCAATTTATCCAACATATATAAAATGATTAATTTATAGAGTGTAAATGGTTCTGACATGAAAACTCCTTTCCTTGCCATATATCAGCATCCTTTAAATATTTTTGCATCGCGTTTAAAACAAGTCGCTTGTTGCCGGTCCACTGAGGGGCAAGCAAAAGACTTTTCGGGCCATCTCCGGTCAAACGGTGTACCACAATATCCGGACGTAAGCGCGAAAGCAGCTTGCCAAGCAGTATGAAGTACTCGTCCATAGTTGGCAGATGAAATGGCGACTTTGCATAAATGTCAGCCAAATCAGTACCCTTTAATATATGCAGTAACTGTAATTTTATTCCATCTATAGGTAGCCTGTTTAAATAAGAAATGGTCTCCATCATCATATCCTCCGTTTCATGAGGCAGATATAAAATGGTGTGAACAATCACGGAAATGCCAATCTTTTTTAAATCATAAACGGCTTTTTCAAAAACGTCAAGGGTATATCCTCTTCGGATAAAGTTAGCGGACGTTTCGTGAATTGTCTGAAGTCCAAGCTCTACCCATACTGGCTTTCTTTGGTTCAGAGAGGATAGTAAATCTAGTATTTCAGGTGAAAGGCAATCAGGTCGCGTGGCGATGGATAACACTTTCACCTCTTCATCATCCATTGCTTCTGTAAAAATCTTTTCCAAATAAGAAACAGAAGCATAAGTATTGGTGTACGCTTGGAAATATGCAATATAAGAAGAACCGGCATATTTCTTTGAAACCAGTTGCTTTCCTTCTGCTAACTGTTCTTTGATGGACAGCCTGCGGTCACCGGCAAAATCTCCGGACCCTCCTGCGCTGCAGAAGATGCAGCCGCGGGTATCTAGAGTACCATCACGGTTAGGACAAGTCATGCCACCGTCTAAAGAGATTTTATACAATTTTTCGCCAAACGTTTCCTTTATAAAAGAATCCAGAGAGTAATATCTTTTATCACCCCAGCGTTTCATTTCACCACATCCTTGGTGTTTATCATAGCATTCTTGACAGCGCAAATCAACAAAGAGAAAAAAATAGTTTGATTTTGGCTGAAAATCGTGTATAATATGAAAATAGTAGAAACATTCGAGGCGTCAATTCAGACAGATAAATCCCAAAGATAATGTTTTTGAATAGAGAAAGGATTGTGTGATATGAGAGAAAAGTATGAATCTTTGCCATTGGCTACTTTGCGTGATTTGGCGAAGGCAAGAGAAATGACAGGTATTAGTACATTGAAAAAAGCAGAATTAGTGGAAGCAATGCTTGAACAAGACGAGAAGGATAAATTAAAGACAGAAAAAGCTGCAATGGATATTGAGCAATTAGATAGTGGTGAAGTTGCACATGGTATTCTTGAGGTTATGGGTGATGGTTTCGGATTTATTCGAAGCGATAACTACTTGCCGGGAGAGAATGATATTTATGTATCGCCATCTCAAATTCGCCGTTTTGGATTGAAGACCGGAGATATTATTACCGGTAATATCAGAATCAAGACACAGCAAGAGAAATTCTCTGCATTATTATATGTAACTAAAATCAACGGATATACTACTACGGAAGCTATGCAGAGAAAGAATTTCGAAGATTTGACACCTATTTTCCCAGATGAGAGATTGCATTTGGAAAATGGAAAGAGCAGTAC
>JAXJXL010000066.1:0-12449 GCA_036307525.1 Faecalimonas sp. | reverse complement strand
GTAGTAGAGCAATGGATGTCAGACCATTTGCTAAAATCTTGAGTGAAAAATTTCAAGGAAGAGGTGGTGGAAAATCGGAGATGGTACAAGGAACTGTAACTGGAACCGAAAGAGAAATTTGTGATGCATTCGATACGTTTTTGTAAGTATCACCATAATTTGGATGTTACAAAAATGTTAAAAATATATTGCAAATACATGTCTGATGATATATAATTTTTGTATAAGATAGATGGAATTATGCAATTACATCTCGTAAAAGAGTCTGTTTGGTCAGACTCTTTTTGTGGGAAGAAACAAAACATAAAAGGTGTTATAAATGAAAAGATTATATAGAACATTGTTACTGCTTGTTATGGCGTTTGTGATGCTTGGGACAACCGTATTTGCCACGCCTGCAAGTGATAAAGAAAAAGCAGAAAAAGAATTAAAACAAGCCAAGAGTAAGATGACAAGTCTTATGAAGAAGATCAATGACGCGGAAAGAGACTTGGTGAAGGATGGTGCCGCCATTATTGATGCTGAAGAAGATTTAGAAGAAGCAGAGGAAATGGAAAAAGAACAATATGAATCGATGAAACGACGTATTGTTGCTATGTATGAAAGCGGAAGTGGTTCCATGCTTGCCAAAGTACTAGAGTCCGGAAACTTTGCTGAGGTATTGAAACAGATTGAAAATGTGCAGACGCTTCATGAATATGACAGAGCCCAATTGGCAGAGTTTGTAAAGACAAAAGAGAAAATTGAGAATCTGAAGGCTTCTTTGGAAGAGGATATGGCAGCAATCAAAAAGAGGCAGAAGCAGTACAAGCAAGATAAGGCAGATTTGAATTCCATGATTGCTAATCTGGAAGGCAAGATTGATGATTTGGAAGACCAGATTGCACAGGCGGCAAGTAATGCGTCAGGTTCAAGTGGTTCCGGAACTTCAAACAATTACGTTCCACCGGTTGGCACTGGTGGTGGTGCAGCTATTGTTTCAGCAGCCTATAAATATATGGGAGTTCCATACAGATGGGGTGGGACAAGCATGAAAGGTATCGACTGCTCCGGACTTGTTATGAGAGCACATGAAGCAATTGGCGTTAAATTGGCTCATTACTCAGGTTCTATCGGAAGTGGTGGACGAAAAGTTTCTAGAGCTGACAGACAGCCGGGAGATGTTGTATGCTATTCCGGTCACGTTGGAATATATGTGGGTAATGGTATGATGATTCATGCACCACAGACAGGGGATGTTGTAAGGGTTGTAAAGGTTTACGGCTCACCTTGGTATCGAAGATATTGGTAGAAGCCAAAAAATCCTGCGAGTTTTCGCAGGATTTTTTGGCTTTTGGTTAGTGTGTTAGGC
Source organism: Faecalimonas sp. (assembly GCA_036307525.1). Lineage (GTDB taxonomy): Bacteria > Bacillota > Clostridia > Lachnospirales > Lachnospiraceae > Faecalimonas. The sequence continues at coordinate 11,098 of JAXJXL010000066.1, read as the reverse complement.
ATAGAGAACATATAAAATCTTTAATTTGCTTGTATATAATATCCATTAGATTATTGCGTGCTTCTACGCTTGCCCAAGCAATATGCGGAGTAATCAGTAGGCGTTTGCTATCCTTAATTGGCAGGAAGGGGCTGTTTGGACTCATTGGTTCAGCACACAGTACGTCTAAACCGGCTGCAGCTATTTCCTTCTTTTCAAGTGCGTCAGCAAGGTCTTGCTCTACCACAATGGCTCCTCGACCTACATTTAAGAAGATAGCAGTTTCTTTCATTTTCGAGAAAGCCTGCGCATTCATCAGATTTTCAGTCTCCGGTGTAAGTGGTGCGTGAACAGAAACAATATCTGAAGTCTGGAGCAGAGTATCAAAATCCACTCGTGTATATCCATCTTGATTATTCTTACCTGTGGTGGAATAGTAAATCACATTTGCACCAAACATTTTGGCAATGTCAGCAACGCGGCGGCCAATAGCCCCAAGACCGATTATGCCCCAGGTTTTTCCGTTTATTTCATGGAAGCGTTCTGCAAAGTGGGTAAATGAGGTATCATTTGCATATTTTCCATCCTTCACATAGGCATCGTAGTAACTTAATTTTTCCAAAAGGTAAAATAACATTGCAAAGGTATGTTGAGCGACGGATTCTGTTGAGTAACCCGCTACATTTCTCCAAGCGATATTTCGCTTCGCCAGATAGTCTTTGTCTAGGTTGTTGGTGCCGGTAGCAGTAACACATACCAATTTTAAATTGTGTGCACCGTCGATACTTTGTTCATTAATCAGACATTTGTTGGTGATTAGAACATCTGCATCTGCGATTCTTTCAGGGATTTCTTCCTGAGTAGAAAAATCATATGTTAAAAATTCACCTAATTCATTATATTTCGATAAATCAATATCTTCGCCGACACTTTTGGCATCTAAGAATACTATTTTCATAGAATCCCTCCGTAATTCGTATTTTCTATCATTATAGGGAGTCCTTAAAGGTATGTCAAATGTTGACTTGAATGGGAAGAAAATATATAATTCTTATATGTGCATTATGAACGAAAAGCGAGGATAAAAGAGGATATGCTAAACAAGCTGAAAGAAAATATTGAGAAGGTAATTATTGGAAAAGGAGAAGTGATTGACTTGGTTCTTACGGCGCTTGTTGCCGGGGGTCATGTACTGCTGGAGGATATGCCGGGGACTGGAAAAACAATGCTTGCCAAAGCGTTGGCGAAATCTTTAGATGTCCCATTTTCAAGGGTGCAAATGACACCGGACTTACTTCCTTCAGACGTAACCGGTCTTTCTATATACAATATTAAGAGTGGGGAGTTTGAATTTCACCAAGGACCGGTGTTTACGAACATTTTGTTGGCAGATGAAATTAATCGTGCAACACCTCGAACACAGGCCAGCCTCTTAGAGTGTATGGAGGAGAAACAGGTTACCGTAGATGGGGTAACAAGAAAATTGGAGGAGCCGTTCTTTGTAATTGCAACTCAGAATCCGTTGGAGACATCCGGAACATTTCCTTTGCCGGAGGCACAGCTGGACCGTTTTACGATGCTGCTTAGCATGGGACCGATGGAAGCGGAGCAGGAGCGTATGATTTTGGAGCAATATAAACTGAAAAATCCAATTGATGAAATCACTGCTGTGGCAGGTGTGGAGGAAATAATAGAATTACAAAAGTCTTATCGAGAAGTATATATTCATCCGGAACTTTTGGAGTATTTGCAGAATATTTGCATTGCAACCAGAAAACGCAGAGAAATTAGGGTTGGTGTCAGTGTGCGTGGTATTCTGACATTTATGCGCACCGTGCAGGCCTATGCATGTCTACAGGGAAGAACCTATGTTGTGCCGGAAGATATTAAAAAACTGGCGATACCTGTATTGGCACACCGTTTAGTATTGGAAGGTAGCTGTTATCTTCAGGATGCAGCAAGAACGCAAATGGAATTGATTTTAAAAGAGATACCGGTACCTACCGAAGAATGGGGAAATGCGAAAGGATAGATATGACACTTGTTTATTTGGGGATTGTAGCGGCAGTTTGCATATTTGTTACACTTTCTGTTTACAGTAAATTTTGGGACTATGGACTTACGGCGGAAGTTTCATTTTCTCAGAACGAGGTGGAAGAGGGACAAACGCTGATTATAAAAGAAAAAGTTGAAAATCGAAAAATGTTGCCGCTGCCGATGTTGATGGTGAAGTTTGAAATGGACCGCAATATCAAATGCGTAGATTATGTCAATACCAGCGTCACGGATAAACAGTACCGGAATGACTGGATTTCTATCATGCCATACAAAAGGGTGACAAAGATGATTGAGGTGATTGGCGAAAAACGAGGCTTTTACAGTATTGATGAAATGCGGCTAGTCACTTCTGATATTCTATTACATCAATTACACAGCAAACCAATTGAAAGTTATACTTGGCTTTATGTATATCCGGCAAGGTCACAATTTATGCAATTGCCGGAAATATTCAGTCGCATGTACGGAGAATATCTTGTCAATCGGCAGCTTCAGGAGGATTCCATGGAATTTAAGGGAATCCGTGATTATGTGGAGACGGATCCCATGCGCAAAGTGAACTGGAAGGCATCTGCACGGACAGGGAAACTAAAGGTGAATCAATACTATGACAGCACAAGTCAGAGAATCACAGTATTTCTAAATGTAACGCAGAAGGGGATTTTACGATACTATGATTTGATAGAAGAGTCCATACGAATTGCACGTAATTTTATAGAGGAATTTGTACATAAGGGAATACCTGTGCGCATGATAAGCAACTGTGTAGATAAGCTGACAGGACAAGAGATTTACTTAAGAGAAGGAGCGGGGCTTTCGCACATAAATGCGTGTTTGAAGCAACTTGCGAAAATGGATATTTATGCACCGGCACGTAGTATGGAGGAACTGATTCGGGAGCAGAAACTGAGGGAAAGAACTGCCTTGTTGCAAGGAGAGGTGTCTTTGCTGATTTCTGCAGAACAGACACCGGAGCTTGCAGAAGCATATCTGAACTATGCGGGAGAAGGCGGAAGTGCGAACTGGCTGATACCGATCCATGAATCTATGAAAAGTTATTTAACGGAACATGTAAGTGATAAGACCCTTCGTGGAACTAGTGGAAATTATATTCGCACAGAGTATCTTGTTATGGAGGAACTGGCAAGATGAAACAGATCATAAAAATAGGTACACATGTGATAATATGCGGGGCTTGCATGCTTGTTGTGGCGCAGGCGTTTGATAACGTGTGGGAGTTGATTGCCTACTGTTTGGCAAGTATGATTTTAGGGGCTACCTGTTGTGTGATACGACAAAGCGCACTGCCTTTCTGGGCGTTTATTGGAAGCCATTTGCTTCTGATGCTAGGAGGTGTTTCGGCTATCTCTGTACCAGAGTTTAGAGACTGGTATGCTATGATATGGGTAGCTCTTATACTATATTCTGCGATTTTGCGTCTGGTACCGCAGGCGCGATGGCTGGATGAGCCAGAGGTAGTTTATGTTGTCTTTTTTACGCTTATTCATATGCTCATTTGTTTCCTTGATGGGAGTGTTGTAGTGGAGAGAGCGAGTATATTGGCTGTTAGCCTTTTGTTTTTGCTATATCTCCTATACAGGAATTTAGATTCCATGGATGAGTTTATCATGCTGCAAGGTGTTTCTACAAAAGTGGATGAGCAGGGGATTAGAAGGTTAAATAATCGACTATCGCTTCTGTATACAGCTGTATTAGGAAGTATACTTGGCTTGTTTGGTTTGGTGCGTGTAGAAAAGTTGTGGGAAATTCTTGCTGGTTGGCTTAAGAAAGTAATTCGATATTTGCTTAGTTTACTGTCAATGACAGAGCAGACGCAACCGGAAGAAAAAGAAGAAATAAAAAATGGTATGGGCAATATGCTCCACGAGATGGCAGAAGAACAGGATCCTTCCATGTTCATGAAGATTTTAGGGGAAATCATGCGCGTGGGGTTTACGATTTTAATTGTAGTAGCTGTTATTGCAGCAATTGTTTATGCAGCCATATATATTTATCGCCATTTCTACAATAAACAGAGCAGGACAGATGAAAATAAAGTGATAGAAACACTTTCTTACGGTGATAGGATTACGAGAGAAAAGAAAACCAGATTTTTTGCAAAGCCAGAGCAAAATCCGTCTAGAAAGATTCGCAAAATATATAAAAAGAATATGAAAAGACTGGGGGCAAAACGCATATCGGGATTTTCTTATATGTTACCGGAAGAACAGGTAAAACTTTTGCGGGAACAGGGAACTGACGAAGAGACCATTAGAGAAATCAAATCCTTATACGAGAAGGCACGTTATAGCGCAGATTTGGTTACAGTTGCGGAAGTGGAGCATATGCAGAGGATTATGTAAAAAAAGGTCAAAATTGGTATGGTTAACCAATTGACAATTGCTGTAATTTTTATGTATAATAATTAATAATGTCGTAACATAGGGGAAGTTACATTATTAAGGGGAGAAAATAATGGGAATACACAGAAGAACTTTGATTAAAACTTGTCTGAGCATGTTGCTGATAGCAACATGTCTTTTGGCGAGTTTTTCTTTTTATATAGATTCTAGGGCAGAAGATCAAGTGGTGTACAGCTTTTATGTTTTAGATGAAGATGGAAATCCAGTTCCAGTTGAGATTACGCAAGGAGATGTAGAAAATGCTTCTCAGAATACCAAAGTTAAATTGTTCTCACGTGCAAGGAGTGGAGCAGAAGTTAGAACAAATGTGATTGGTGTTGTGAGATTTAAAAGTTCAGAGGCAGGTGTAGTAAAATATACCGAAGTTGATACGGGAAGAGCAGGTTATTTTAACTGTTACTCGGCAGCAGATGCTGCTTACATACGAACAGAAGATGATGGCAGTGTTATTTGTAAACTGGCTGGTGTTGTAATGCGGGTAGCTTCAGGATATATTGATAAGATTCAGGCATATTCGGATTGTGGGGTAAATGAAGTCAGCCACTATTATATTAATAATGGTTATCTGATTCACCGTTATACGTATTCTAGTGGAAGTAGCTTATCTTATATGTCTACGAGAGTGGGGTATAAACCAAGCTATCTTGTAAGTGAAGGAAGATATTACAGTTACGATGGACATTATTTTTATAACGATTTTGCAAAGATGATTTCTGACTATCGTAATAATACATATAACAATGCGGTGAATGCAAATGCACCATATTATAACTATTACCAGTATTTATCTTTTCATGCAACAGCTTCGCTGACGGCGGAACAGTATGATGCACATGTAGAGGCACAAAACAAACCAACATCTGTAATGTTAGGAAAAGGGAAAGGATTTGTAGACACAGAGAATAAATATACAATCAATGCACTTTTAATGTATGGTATTGCAATCAATGAAAGTGGCTGGGGAACGAACAAGTATTCAACACAAAGAAATAACATTTTTAGTATTAATGCTCCGGATTCTAATCCGGATTTGGCGAATTCTTTTGAGTCTGTGGAGGCATGTATTAATGAATTTGCATACAAATATATACACAAGGGCTATTTGAGCGGAACTGATTATCGATACAGAGGTCCACATGTGGGTGATAAGCACAGTGGGATGAATGTGAAATATGCTTCTGACCCTTATTGGGGAGAAAAGGCAGCAGCAAGAGGATATTATATTGATACGCAAAAACAAGATTATGGACGTTACACGCTAGGTATTGCTACAAGTGGTAAAGTTCAATTTTATAAAGAAGCAGATGGTTCTAGCACAAAGATATACACATCAGAAGCAGGGGATGGTAGTGGTCAAGGCGCATATTTGTATGACTATCCAGTGGTGATTTTGGATGAAGTTACAGGAAGTGGTGGTCAAAAATTTTACAAAGTGCGTTCAGATATGTCGTTACAAGAGAATCGTAATAAACGAGATGTAACGGCGATTTATAAGGCGAGCCGAGATTATGTATATGTAAAAGCAAGTGATATTAAAATTGTATTTCAAAACAAAAGCAATATAACTGCACCAGACACAAATGTACAAGGCAAAACACATGGAGAAGTGTTGACGGCATTAAATGTGATTGGTCTTGATGGTTATATGACAGGATTGGCTGTGGGAAGTGATGTTTCCAACATATTGACAAAAGTGAGAACTTTAGATTCTAATATTCAGGTTGTTGTAAAGAAAGCAGATGGAAGCCAGATTACAAGCGGAATTGTTGCAACTGGTATGACAATATCAATTACAACCAATAGTAGTACAGTTAACTATACGATAGTAATTCGGGGAGATGTAAATGGAGATGGTAAACTTTCTGCTATTGATTATGTAAAGCTAAGAAATTATCTGGATGGAGTGAGTTCATTGCAAGGAGCATATCTTAAGAGTACAGATACGAGTGACGATGGTAAAACGTCAGCATTGGATTATGTGAAGTTGCGAAACCATTTAGATAATAAGAGTATAATAGTACAATAATGAGGGAGAAAAGATGAACAAAACATTAAAGAAAATATTGTGTTTATTAATAACATGTGTGTTGATGACGATTAATGTTGGAATTGAGACAAAGGCAGCAGGGGGACTTAGTATTTCCGCAAGTGCAACACAAGTTTTTTCTGGAGGAACATTTACAGTTACAGTTAAAGCGGCGAGTAATTACTTTGTGTCTGGCATTAAGATTAGCGTCTCTGGAGGAACTGTTGTATCAGGTCTCGGCAAGACTTCTCTTGATAGAGGAGAAACAACAAGTGCCAAAATTAAACTTACAGGTGATACCTGTGTGGTATCTGTCAGTGGTGATGGAGCAAATTACGATACAGAAACAGAAGGGACTGCTAGTGCAAGTGTTACTGTAAAAAAGAAGGTTTCAACATCAAGCAATAATAGTAATAATAACAATTCGAATACAACGACAAACACGAAGTCAAAAGATAACACGTTGTCTGCATTAACTGTTTCCGAAGGAACTTTGTCGCCGGCATTTAATGCGTCTACTACAGAGTATAATGTTGCCGTGAGTGGAACTACAGAGAAGATTACAATAGGAGCCAAAACCAATCACGTTAAAGCTTCGCTGACAGGAACAGGAGAAAAAACACTTGTTCCGGGACATAATTGGTTTACGATTGTGTGTACCGCTGAAAATGGAAGCAAGAAGGAATATAAGGTGGATGTTTATGTGGATGAGACGCCACTTGTGTTCACAACATACAATAACCAGAAGTTAGGTGTTGTTCGCAATCAAACAAATATAGGAATTCCAACGTCATTTGAACCGACGACCTTATTGTTAGAGGGAACTGAAGTTAAGGCATATCATAGCAATCAAATGAATGTGTCACTGGTATATTTAGTGAATGAATTAGGCGAAAAGAATTTTTATATTTATGAGGAAGGTCATGGAATTACGTCTATATTCAGACCAGTATCTATTTTAGGTAGAAATGTCATAGTGTATGATTTGCCAAAAGAAGAACAAACACGCGATAATATGGTATATTCAGAGGTTACTATTGATGGAACTACCTTGTATGGATGGACATATGAAAATCCTGATTTTGCGAATTATATTCATATTTCAGTGATGAATGAATTTGGTGAAAAGGTAGTATATCAATACGAAAAAACGGAAAACAGCCTTCAACTTTACAAGGAGTATGTGGAGTTAGATAAAGTTGAAGATGTGGACCAGGCTCCAATTGAAAAAACTTGGTTCCCGAATGAGTATTATATGTATGCAATCGTTGGACTTGGTGCACTATCTCTTATTCTATTAATCGCCATGATTTACTTTATTGCAAGCAGAAAAGTAAGACATGAAGGAAGAAAGAAAAAAGCAATTAAACGCCAGGAAAAACAGAGAGCAAAAGAAGAAAGACAACGAGAAAAAGAAGCACGTGAACTTGAAAAACATCGACAGATTTTAGAAGAAGAGCGTGAAAAACAACGCCAGATTGAAGAAAAAAGAATGGCCAAACACACAGCAAAAGAAGAAAAGAACTTGGCAAAACAGAAAAAGAGAGATGAATACAAAGTAAGTGCGGCTCGTGTGAGTCGCACTTAATTTATATTCTACTCAAAAAACTATTATGATACAACTTGCTGAACGTCACATCCTCCGCAAACCAATCAGGAGCAACAAAGGCGTTCGCTTCCTCTTCGGAAGTAAATTCCACTTCAGCAAGGGTGAGAGGAGCTAAGTCCCCTTCGAAGATGTCTAATTCAATGGTATATTTTTCAAACGGAATCATATAGCGTTTCTTGGTAATGAGTCTTCCATCAATTTTCTCTTTTAGATGTTCGTAAGCTTCCTTCGTGAGAGGAAGATTGTATTCCTCACGCACCATCATACCTTTTGCCTTATAGGTGAGTTCATATTTATCATTATCCTTTCTGATGCGAACCACCGGGCCGGTACAAAGATAACCTTGCTCTAAGTGGCGCACAGGATATTTCCCCAAATCACTTGGTAATTCTTTTAATAAAAATTTGCGTTCAATTTCCATATTTTTATCCTCCAGACATATTTATAGTAATATGAAATGCTAAAAAAGTAAACAGATTTGCATTTTCTCTATACTTTTGTTACAATCAAAAGAGTTGAGAAAGAGGAGGACTTTGTATGAAAAAGGTAAGTGTTTTTCTTGCAGACGGATTTGAAGAAATTGAAGGATTAACCGTAGTGGACTTGCTTCGCAGAGCCGGCGTAGAGGTTACGACGGTATCAATCACAGGGGATTATATCATTCACGGCGCACACGGTATTGATGTACAAGCAGATAAATTATTTGAAGAAATGAACTATGATGGACAAGATATGCTGGTTCTTCCTGGGGGAATGCCAGGAACCTTGAATCTTGGTGCACATAAGGGGTTAGAAGAATTATTGAACCAATTTTATGATGAGAAAAAGTATCTCGCAGCAATCTGTGCTGCACCAAGTGTTTTTGGCAAGTACGGTTTCTTGAATGGACGAAGAGCCACATCATATCCAGGTTTTGAAGAGCAATTAACAGGTGCAGAATGTGTGACAGATGCAGTCGTAGTAGACGAGTTTGTTATTACGAGCAGGGGAATGGGAACAGCGATTCCATTTTCCCTAAGTTTAATTGAGGTATTGATTGATTCTGAAAAGGCAGAAGAAATTGGGAAATCGATTATATATTACGAATAGAAGGGGTGCAGTATGGAAAGAAAAAAGAAAAATGTAGTGCTTGGCTTGGTTATTAGCGTGGCAGCTGTGTTGTTTATTGTATTTGGGACATTAGCGTGTCTAGGCGTATTCAGAGGATTCAATGCGCAAGGCTATGTGTCTGCTATTTTAGACCAAACCTTTAAAGGAGAAGTGGAATATGCAGTCGAAATCATGGATGGAGCAACAGAAGAAACGCTGTATGCGCAGTATGAGGCAGGAGTAGAATCATTTGTGAAAAATACAATTCTTCAAGGGAAAGAGATTAATAACGAACTAGAAGAAAAATATATTGATTTATGTAAGAAAATATTTAGCAAAACGAAATATAGTGTGCAGGAAGCGGAAAAGATTAGTGATAATGAATTTCATGTTCCTGTAACCTATCAACCATCCAATGTGCTTCAACTATTTGTGGCTTCAGCAGCAGGTGAGATAGACCGTATAAAAGCAAAGAACGATAAGATAGAGTACAGAGGAACTTTAGAAGAGATTGAAGCTAAGATGAACGAAGAATATTTAACAAATTGTTGTACATTGTTGGAAGAAGCCTATAATAACATGGAATATGGGAAAGAACAGACTGTTGTTATTAAGGTTATCAAAGGAGAAGACGGACTGTACAAGCTAGAAGAGTCCGCAATTACTCAATTTTTGGTAAAAATCCTTAGTTTAGATGCAAAACAAGACTAGATATTTTCTTAAAACTATGATATAATCAAGCGATAAGCGTCATGTTATGAAAAGTTTAATGTAGAAAATGCTACATTTTAATATAAGGAGGAGAAAGTAATGAGCTTACAAGTAGAAAAATTAGAAAAAAACATGGCAAAACTTACAATTGAAGTTTCTGCTGAAGAATTAGAAAAAGCAATTCAAGGTGCTTATTTAAAACAAAGAAAACACATTAGCGTGCCAGGATTCCGTAAAGGAAAAGTTCCACGTCAAATGATTGAAAAAATGTATGGTGTAGAAATCTTCTACGAAGATGCAGCGAATGCATTGATTCCAGAAGCATATGCAAAAGCATATGATGAAAGTGAATTGGCAATCGTTTCACAACCAAGCATTGATGTTGTTCAATTAGAAAAAGGAAAACCATTTATCTTTACAGCAGAGGTTGCTTTAAAACCAGAAGTAACACTTGGTGAATATAAAGGATTAAAGGTAGATAAGGTTTCTACTAGAGTAACAGCAAAAGAAGTAGATGCTAAATTAGAAGAAGAGCAAAAGAAAAACGCTAGAACAATTACCGTAGAAGATCGTGCAGTACAAGACGGAGATGAAATTGTTTTAGACTTCGAAGGATTTGTAAACGGTGTTGCATTCGAAGGTGGAAAAGGCGAAAACTATCCGTTGACAATCGGTTCAGGTTCTTTCATTCCTGGATTTGAAGAACAGTTAATCGGAGCAGAGGCTGAAAAAGAAGTGGAAGTAAATGTAACATTCCCAGAAGAATACCATTCAGAAGATTTGGCTGGAAAAGAAGCTACATTTAAATGTACCGTACATGAAATCAAAGTAAAAGAACTTCCGGAATTAGATGATGATTTCGCTGCAGAGGTTTCTGAATTTGATACATTAGAAGAGTACAAGGCTGATATCAAAGCGAAGATTAAAGAACAAAAACAAGCAGAAGGTAACAGACAAAAAGAAGACCAAGCTGTAGAAAAAGCAGTTGCAAACGCTACTATGGAAATTCCTGAGGCAATGATTGATACTCAAGTTGGACAAATGGTTCAAGAGTTTGCGCAAAGATTACAGTCACAAGGTTTGTCTATGGAACAATACTTCCAGTTTACAGGCTTAACTGCAGATAAGATGAACGAGGAAATGAGACCACAAGCTGTAAAACGCATTGAAACAAGATTAGTTCTTGAAGCAATCGCAAAAGCT
>JAXJXL010000065.1:0-3842 GCA_036307525.1 Faecalimonas sp. | reverse complement strand
GTGAATATTGCACCTGAAACAGTTGCATCATTGGTGAAAAATGTGGATAACATTGTAGGTGTTAAGGAAGCATCCGGCAATATTTCTCAAGTTGCAAAGATTATGAATTTAACAGATGGAAATATTGATCTGTATTCAGGAAACGATGACCAGATTGTACCGCTTATGTCACTTGGCGGTATCGGTGTTATCTCAGTGCTTGCTAATGTGGCACCAAAGGAAACACATGATATCTGTGCCAAATATCTTGCAGGAGATGTAAAGGGAAGTGCAGAACTTCAGTTAAAGGCTATTCCACTGATTGACGCGTTGTTCAGTGAGGTGAATCCAATTCCGGTTAAGAAGGCTATGAACCTGATGGGAATGGAAGTTGGTCCACTTCGTATGCCACTAACAGAGCTTACAGAAGGGAATACTGAGAAACTTTTGAAGGCGATGAAAGATTTCGGGATTATTTAAAGTATAATTATTTGTAAAAAAGATTTAGGTGAACTGTTCACTTAAATCTTTTTTTGTTCATTATGAAATATTAGATATTCTTGATTAAATGCATAAAAAGTGGTATTCTTTTATAAAAATTAATCGGAGGGGATTGTGAAAATGGTTAAAATAATTATGCATGGCTGCAACGGAAAGATGGGCCAGGTTATTACAAAAATTGTAAAAGAAGATACAAATGCAGAGATTGTTGCAGGTGTAGATAAATATCAAGGCATTCAAAATGAGTATCCAGTATTTTCTGATATCGCTGAATGTGATGTAGACGCAGATGTTGTAATTGATTTTTCAAATGCAGGAGCAGTAAATGGACTTTTAGATTACTGTGTAAGTAAGGCGGTTCCTGTAGTTCTCTGCACTACCGGATTGTCAGAAGAGCAGCTTTCAAAGGTAAAAGAGACAAGTGAAAAGGTAGCAGTACTGAAGTCTGCAAACATGTCACTTGGTATTAATATGTTATTAAAACTCCTTCAGGATGCAACAAAGATTTTGGCGCCGGCAGGTTATGATATCGAAATCGTAGAGAAACATCACAATCAGAAAGTTGATGCACCAAGCGGAACTGCACTTGCATTGGCTGATTCCATTAATGAAGTATTGGATAATGAATATAATTATACATATGACCGAAGTCAGGAACGCAAGAAACGTGATAAGAAAGAAATCGGTATTTCGGCAGTCCGTGGCGGAACAATCGTTGGTGAGCATGAAGTGATTTATGCAGGTGAGGATGAAGTGATTGAATTCAAGCATACTGCATATTCTAAAGCAGTGTTTGCAAAAGGCGCAGTAGAAGCAGCTAAGTTTTTAAAAGGAAAAGGTCCTGGTATGTATGGCATGCAGGATGTGATTCAATTTTAAAATATTTGGGAAAATATAAACTAAAAGGTGGCAATTCGCCACCTTATTGTTTATCGATTCGTGTCATTGTCTGTGTTTGTATTATTGTTATGGTTGCTATTCTGGCCATTATCACTGTTGTTATCGTTTCCTGTCACATCATCCGTGATGTTCTCTACACAATTTCCGATGTCGTCGATAACATTTCCTGTTGCATCTCCAACATCATCAATAACTCCACCATTGTCATCATTTTTTCTATCTGTACCTTCTGTCACATCATTGTTTCTGTCGTTTGTTGTGCCGTTAGTACCATTATTTCCTGTACCGTCATTATTTCTGTTGCCACATGCGGTTACTCCCAGCATGACACATACACATAACATTGCTATTATTGCTTTTTTGAAGTTTTTCATAATTGTCTTCCTTTCATGTACTTGTATGATTTTGTAAGAATTACTTCTTGATAATAATATTTGCTTTTTTCACAAATATATACAAATCATAGATTGGGATTTTTCGGCAATTAGTTTTTTGTATAGCAATTCAGTTGCTAAACAACAGTAGTAATTTGTCTTTATTTATAAACAAAAAAGTGTTATACTAATAGATAATTTTGTATAAATGGAGAAAACAATGAAATTCAGACCATGTATTGATATTCATAATGGAAAAGTAAAACAGATAGTAGGTGGTTCTTTAAAGGATGAAGGGAATCAGGCAATTACGAATTTTGCTTCAGACTATAATGCGGACTTCTACGCTGAAAAATATAAAGCAGATGGATTGGTCGGAGGTCATATTATTTTACTAAACTCTAAGACATCCGAGTACTATGAAGCAACCAAAGAACAGGCCATGCTTGCACTTCGTACATACCGGAATGGTCTTCAGATTGGCGGCGGAATCACGGCAGAAAATGCAGCAGAATACATTGAAGCAGGAGCCAGCCATGTGATTGTGACATCCTATGTGTTTAAAGACGGAGAAATCCATTGGGAAAATCTGAAGAAACTAGTAGAAGCTGTTGGAAAAGAACATGTGGTGCTAGATCTTAGCTGTCGCAAGAAGGATGGAAGGTACCATGTGTTGACTGACAGATGGCAGACTTTCACAAACGTAGTGGTTGATGCGGAACTTTTAACTACACTTGCTGAGTATTGCGGTGAGTTCTTAGTTCATGGAGTTGACGTGGAGGGGAAGTCTTCTGGCGTAGAGTTGGAATTAGTGAAGATTCTTGCAGACTGGAATCGAATTCCAATTACTTATGCGGGCGGAATCGGAAGCATGGACGACTTAAAAGTGTTTGAAAAAGTGAGTGAAGGAAAATTGGATTTCACAATCGGAAGTGCATTGGACTTGTTTGGCGGAAAAATCCCCTATGATATTCTAAAAACCCTCTAAACTATGGCAAACAAACTTGAATAAAAGCGTAGAAAGTGTTAAAATGAAATTTGCAGTAAATTTTGGAAACTAATTAGAAATAAGGAGCAAAGAATGAAGTTATTCGAAAAAATATTTGGCACACATAGCGAAAACGAATTGAAGAGAATTTATCCGATTGCAGACCGCATTGAAGCAATGGAAGTGGATATGCAGAAATTATCGGATGATGAATTAAAAAATAAAACAAACGAATTTAAAGAACGTTTGGCAAATGGAGAAACCTTAGATGACATTTTGCCGGAAGCATATGCGGTAGTAAGAGAGGCAGCAACGAGAGTCCTTGGCATGAGACATTACCGTGTACAGTTAATCGGTGGTATCATTCTCCATCAGGGACGTATTGCAGAAATGAGAACCGGGGAAGGTAAAACTTTGGTTTCTACATTGCCGGCATATTTAAATGCCTTGACGGGTGAAGGCGTGCACGTGGTAACAGTTAATGATTACCTTGCAAAGCGTGATGCTGACTGGATGGGTGAAGTTCATAGATTTTTAGGACTTACTGTTGGTGTCGTATTAAATGACATGGATAAGGATGAGCGCCGTGCAGCTTATGAATGTGATATTACTTATGTTACCAACAACGAGCTTGGTTTCGATTACCTGAGAGATAACATGGTAATTTACAAAGAGCAGTTGGTTCAAAGAGGCCTTAAATATGCCATCATCGATGAGGTCGACTCAGTTCTTATCGACGAAGCGAGAACACCGCTTATCATTTCCGGACAGAGCGGAAAGTCAACGAAATTATATGAGGCTTGCGATATCCTTGCAAGACAGTTGCAACGCGGTGAAGCAAGCGGCGAATTTTCAAAAATGAATGCAATCATGGGTGAAGAGATTGAGGAAACCGGTGATTACATTGTAAATGAAAAAGATAAACAAGTAAGTTTGACAGCAGATGGTGTTGCTAAGATTGAGCAATTTTTCCATATTGATAACCTTGCAGATGCAGAGCATTTGGAGATTCAGCACCATGTAATTCTGGCGCTTCGTGCACACAACTTGATGTTCAGAGACCAGAACTATGTAGTGACAGAAGATGGACAAGTTATGAT
>JAXJXL010000064.1:0-11587 GCA_036307525.1 Faecalimonas sp. | reverse complement strand
CATAGCAACACTAAAATGCCTTCAAACGCAACAATGGAGCGGGATTCGTTAAAATCCCACCCCAACTATTGACTTAGAACCGAAAAAGGTGTGGATAACTAATCATCCACACCAATCACTGTCACTTTAATAGTCTGTAGCTGTTTCAACCAATCAACAAAACATCCTCTCTTTGCTTTGCTAATTCTTGTAGCTTGTCTGAGAAGCTTCCCGTACTAAAAAGCACATACCAAACCTTTCTATTATTCCGATTCCATGAAACCCTTGTGACTTTTTCCTCTAGGGACTCTAATACACTGGTTCCCATTGGCCTATTCCAGTACTTGCACTCTCCTACAATCATATTGTTATCTTCCGGATCTAGCGCCATCACATCAATCTCTGTATTGCTATCCCAATACCTTCCCAATTTTGAAAAATAGAACGGCCATGCACCTCGTGAATTCAACTCCCACATTTTCTCCTTGCATACATCTTCATACACAAAAGCCGTCTGATTTTTAATCAAACTATCTTTGATTTTCTGCATAACAATCTCACCGTGACCACTCTCCAGAAAGCTCTTATTCGGATACACAGACGCAAACCAAAATCTTAGATAATTATCCTTTATCTTATATAAGCCTTTCTTACATTTATCCGGATTGTCCTCTGTAACCGGGACCTCCCTTTCCAAAATATCTAAATCCATCAATGTTTTCAAATATTTAGATACAGAAGTTGCTTTTGCTTCCAATACGCCCGATATAGCAGACAACTTACTATTTCCTGCCGCGATAGTTTTAATAATAGAAAAATAACTTCCAACTTCACTAACTTCCTGTTGCAATAAGAAATTTGGCTCATCATACAGATAACTGGATTTGTTCAATACATGCTTATCTATAGCTTCGTATATATCCTTTTCCATTGCAAAGGATTCAATATATTTTGGCACACCTCCGGTGACTGAATACATTTCAATACATTCTTGCTCCGTTCTATTTGGAAAGAATTCTCTATAGTATTTAAACGGAATCTGCTTCAGACAAATCTGCGCTGTTCTTCTGCCATACAACGGACTATTGTAAGCCAAAGTCTGGGAAACCATCATGGAAATCAACGAACCGCATAGAATTACCATAATGGATTGGTTCTTCAACTGTTCTTCCCATATTCTCTGAAAAACAGATGGGAATGCAGGATTGGTTTTCCCGATATACTGGAACTCATCAATCACAACAACCGGTTTAGAATCATATTTTTTTTCAATAAGTACTTTGAAAAGTTTGTCCCAGTTAGTTACTTGTACATCTTTTAAAAGTTCATTCCCTGTAAAATCTGCCACTTTCTCTTTAAAGGCATTTCTATTCTGCACTTCAGATTCTTCGCTTGCAAGAAAAAACAATGTGTTTTTATCCTTAATGAATTCAGAAATCAATGTGGTCTTTCCGACTCGTCTTCTGCCGTACACAATAACCAAAGAAGAACCCTTTCTAGCATACTCTTGTTCTAATGTTTCCATTTCTTCTATTCTGTCTATAAATTTCTCCATATTGTTTCCTCCCTTCCTTATAAATTATTATACCTTAAATTATTATACTTTCAAGTATAACTTTTTATCCCTATCGCTTATATCCTTTATCTCATTTTCTTCAATTTCTCCACATTCGCAATCACAATCAGCCTCATTTCCTTCTCCAATGGCATCTGTGGGTCTATATCTGTTGCCAACATCGTACCCTTGCGAATTGCAACCACGTTCATGGAGTATTTTTTACGCAAATTCAATTGCAAAAGTGTTTTCCCTTCCCACTCTGCCTTAACATCCATTTCCACCATAGACACATCATCGGAAAGTTCAATCAAATCCGCAAATCCGGAACTCAAAATATTTTTGGCAAGTCGCGTTCCCGATTCTTTTTCTGGAAAGACTACACGGTCCGCACCCACTCGGCTTAAAATCTTCTGATGCATTTCGTTGGAGCATTTTGCAATTACCGTCGGCACACCAACTTCTTTACAAAGCGTTACTGCCATAACGCTCGCTTCCAAATTGCTTGCCATTGCAACAATTACTATGTCAACATTTGCAATACCTAATCTTTCAATTACTTCCGGGTCTGTAATGTCTGCGCATTTACAGATTGGAATCGATGCGCTCGCATCATTTACATATTCTTCATTTTCATCTATCGCGATAACTTCAGCACCGCTTTTCACTAACTCTTCCGCTACGGCCCTTCCATATCGTCCAAGGCCGAAAACCGCATATGTTCGATTAATACTCATATCTTCTCCTTCTCCCAGACCAGACTAGCCTACGCTGATTTCCTCGGTTGGGTTCTTAATGATATTTTTCTTTTCCCTCTTAAAATTAAATGCTACAGCAAGAGAGATTGGTCCTACACGCCCCAAATACATGGTTGCTATAATAATAAGTTTCCCATAACCATTTAGTATCGGCGTGAGATTTCGAGTAAGTCCTACTGTCGCCGTCGCACTGACTGTTTCATAAACAATATCCAAGGCATCTGCATTCGTTACCGCCGAAAGCAGAATTGTAGAAACAAACATAATTGCAAAGGACATGCTGGTTACTGTTGCCGCCTTGCTTACTGCTTCTTTGGATAACGTTCTTCCAAACAAATTCACTTCTTTTTGATTGCGAATTGTTGCAAATGCCGAAGCTATGAGCACAATAAAGGTCACTGTCTTAATACCGCCTGCAGTTCCAACAGGGGAACCCCCAATAAACATTAAAAGCAAGCAAATAATTGCTGATGCATTGCTTAAATTTTCTTGAGGTATCGTAGCAAAACCGGCTGTCCTTGTTGTCACCGATTGGAAGAAAGCTACTTCTAACTTTTCAAGAAACGTAAAGTGACCAATCGTATTCGGATTTCTATATTCAAACAGTAGGATCAGAATACCTCCAACCAGAATAAGTCCTGCCGTCGCGCTAATTGCAATTTTACTGTGCAAAGTGAGACTTCTCCAAAACTTCACCTTCTTCGTGCGTTTTTCTTTACTCACGCGCATCAAATCCCACCAAACAATATAGCCCAGTCCACCAAGAATAATCAGCAGGCAAGTGGTAATATTAATGATTGGGTTTAATGTATAATCACACAGACTATTTTCTGCCAAAATATCAATGCCCGCATTACAGAAGGCGGATATAGATGTAAATATGGATATCCAAATGCCTTTCAGTCCAAATTGTGGAACGAACACTATCATATAAAGACATGCTCCGATTCCTTCTATCAAAAATGTACCTTTTATGACTTTCTTTACGAATACTTCCAATCCTGATAACGTATTCAGATTGAACGCATCCTGTAAAAGTACTCTGTCAGCCAGTCCCATCCGCTTATGAAGGAAGACTGTTATACTTGCCATAATTGTAATAATGCCTAGCCCGCCGATTTGTATTAAAACCAGAATGACTACGTGCCCAAACAAACTCCAAGCTGAAACTGTCGGGACTACCACTAATCCGGTAACACACGTGGCTGTAGTAGCTGTAAATAGCGCATCGATAAATGGTGTCGCTTGCCCGCTTGCGGAACTAATTGGCAAGGTTAATAAGACACTTCCAACCAGAATAGCTGTCAAAAAGCTCAATAAAATATAATGTGTGGTTGTTATCGTAAATCGGGATTTCTTCATGGCATTCCAACCCCTTCTATTTCTTTTAATATATTATAAATATAGGAAATCGGAAGACCTACCACATTAAAGTAATCTCCCTCGATTTTCTCTATATGAATTGCAAATCCACTTTGAATCCCATAGCTTCCTGCCTTGTCCATTACATTATCACTTTCAATATATTTCCAAATCTCCTCATCTGTCATCGAATTGACATATACATCTGTTTTCATTGCATGGTTAACAACCGTTTCATTGCCTTCTTCATCATAACTCAGAATAGCCACGCCTGTGTAAACTTGATGCTTATCACCTTGGAAACTTTGAATCATTGCAAATGCATCCTCTTTTGAACTTGGTTTACCCAGAATAGCACCCTGATAGGCAACAACTGTATCTGCTCCTATCACTACCAGATCTTTCACCTCATTCTGTCCGGCAATATCCCTTGCTTTTAAAAGTGCCAGTTCCTTTACGATATCATCCGGTGTTTCACTGATATAAGTTTCTTCTTTATGGCTTACCCGAATTTCAAAGTTATACCCTGCCTGTTGCATTAACTCTCGTCTTCTCGGCGAAGCAGATGCCAGGATTATTTTCTTTTTCTGCATGATTCATCTCCTCATCGCATATAATGTAAATGGCAAATGAAGACAACGGTTGCACTTAAGTATTTATTTACGACCGTTGGACTTCGACTAAAAATTACATGCTGGCATGTTAGCCAGCATTTTTTTATTCATCTGCCAATTCTTCCTCTATGTCATCTGCACCGATATTTACTGTGTTAATCGTCCTGCGTTTCAATCTGGCCTCATCTGATGCTTGAAGTAAGAATTCCTTGATTGCCCTTCCGTTCTTAATGTGTTTCAACACTATAATTGGATTTGTCGTATCTCCTGTGTGACATGTGATTGTACTTAATTTGAAAATTCTTTCAATCAATGTCATTGTTAATGTTACATCTTGAATCTTGTACATATAACAGTCGTTCTCCGTAATTTTGAAAAAACCTTCTTTAATATTCAACATATCCTCTGTAATGGTGTATGTTGTAAAGTAAATTGGTAATGCGAATAATGCTGTACGTTTCTTTTCTACAAACTGAATCATGGTATGTACCTCCTGATATTAAAAACTATTAATAGTATATCACAAAAGCATAAAGATGTCTCTTTAAAATACATAAATAAGGCGCCACACATGTGACACCTTTCATTCTAAACGATATCTTTCTTAGTATACTTCCAATATGCAATCCCAATTCCCGTAACCGCATAAACCATTCCAATTGCGACAAGCTTCACATCTAATTCAACATTTGTGACAATGCTTGCACCGTCTGTATAAGCAAACGGAGTGAAATATTTCAAAAATTCTGCACTTTCCGTAATGTTAGAGATAAGATTCAAGAAATACATCATGATTGCAACGCCAAGTCCAACTCCCAGACTTCCTCGTTTTAAAAATGCGGAGATTCCAAAACATATTCCAGTTATTTCTATCTGTAACAAGAAATTCGCCATATGAAGCAAATTCACTTCTTTCCAAGGAATCGTTTCCCCAACCGCCACCATTGATAAAATGGAAACGGTATAAACGACTACATTTAAGATTAAAATCTGAGCAAATACCGCCAACAACTTTTGAGTAACAATTTTTGCTCTGCTAACAGGATGTGTCAGCAAAAATTCTGCCGTACGGTCCTTCTCTTCCTTCGCCAGAATACCTACACCGCAGAGTGCTGCGAAAAACGCACCACCTAAACCAAATGTATTACCGCACTCGATAGAGTAATATCCGAGCAAAGTGCCAAAGTTTAGCTGGTCCATCCCAAATGCCGCCGAAAAGCTCCCCATGTCAGCAAAGACATCGCTGATACTCTCCATTTCTCCCTTCATTTCCGGATAAATAAAAATGCAGATAGCAAGCATAAAGGTAATTGCACCAGTCCAGATAAGAAGCGAGATGCGATTTTGTTTTAATTCATGTTTCAATAATGTCATTACGCCTCACCTCCGTCTACATAATAGTGCATAAATATTTCTTCCAAATCAGGCTCGGAAATTGACAAATCCTGAATTGGCTGTTTTGACAGCACCTCCAATAATTGTTTGATTTCTCCGCCATACAAAAACGTCAGCCCATTCTCTGTTTGGCGTAAATCGCGCACCTGACCAAGCTCCTCTATTTTTACATTTCCCTGTACATGAACACGTTTCGCGTTGGTCTGAGACAAGGACTCTACACTATCACACGCAATAAGTCTTCCTTCACGAATAATCCCGGCACGTGTACAATTTCTTTGTACCTCTGCCAAAATGTGAGAAGATAAAAATATAGTCGTTCCTTCCGCATTTCGCTCCCGGAGAATTTGGAAGAATTCCCTTTGCATAAGCGGGTCCAAGCCGCTGGTCGGTTCATCTAAAATAAGAAGTTCTGGTTTATGTTGAAGGGCGCACACAATAGATACCTTCTTCTTATTTCCAAAAGATAATTCTTCTACCTTTTTATTCACATCCAGTTGCAGCCTATCGCAAAGAACCTTGGCTTCTTCAGTACAATCCATACCGCGCAAATCCGCTGATAATTTCAACACATCCTTCACACGCATACCTGCATAGAACATGGTCTCCGATGGCATATAGCCAACTCTCATTAATATCTCCGTCTTATCCTGCTGGATATCTAATCCCAGTACAGTGGCAGAACCACTGCTGCATTTAATTAAGCCTAACAGGGTACGAATACAAGTGCTTTTTCCGGCTCCGTTTGGTCCAATAAATCCGAAAAATTCTCCTTTTTTTACTGCCAGATTTAAATCCACAATCCCTCTGGATTTCCCGTAATATTTTGTCAAATTTGTTGTCCGAATTGCGTACATATTACTCACCGCTTTCTCTTTTGTTTCTATATAAGAGATAAGAATAAACTGTAGGTATAATGATAGCCGCAAAAAGAATTACGATAAAGATTACAACCATAACACTTGTCGGAGCAAGTATGCATAGCATCACAAGAAAACCTGTGATTACCCAAAGTTTTCCTGCCATACGATGTGT
This sequence comes from Faecalimonas sp., assembly GCA_036307525.1. Lineage (GTDB taxonomy): Bacteria > Bacillota > Clostridia > Lachnospirales > Lachnospiraceae > Faecalimonas. The sequence goes on along the minus strand of JAXJXL010000064.1, from coordinate 4,889 downwards.
CTTGTTCCAATTTTCCTCATCATTTAAAGTCCACGGAAGTTTGATACCCATCGTATAATTTTGTTTGCACTTCGGCATATAATTTCCAATTACGATAAACACAACCCCCACAAGAATGAGCATTATTTTATCCACCTTGAATTCCATTCCCAAAGCAGTTCCGTAAGATATTACTCCAAACAAAATGGAAATCACCGGGCAAATCCAGAAAACCAGTTGCAATAGTTTCTCCGAGTAATTTTTATTTTTCGGGTCTGCATTTGATCCCAATAGGCAAAGCCAATGAAATCCAAACAAAATTGCAGGTAGTCCAAAAACAGCGAATCCTTTGCTACTCCATCCATCTACCACTCCTTCCGCATTCCAATGGGTAGGTAGCTTCTCCGGCAATTTATTCCACAAAATCAGTCCTATTACAATGGGAATCAGTATTATAATCGAAGTCAAAATCAGTTTCCCTTTATTCTTTTTAATCATTGTTCGTTTCCCCTTTCAAATCTGTAATCCAAAGCATAATCTCCTCCAAGACAGATGCATTTAATTCATAAATAATAAACTTCCCTTCTCTTTCGTCCCGAATTAGACCTGCATCTTTCAGTACTGACAGATGCCTGGAAATCGATGCACCTGTTACTTCAAAATGATCCGTAATCTCACCCGCAGACATTTTCCCCTTCTTTAGTAAATTCAAAATCTCTCGACGTATAGGGTCTGCAAGAGCTTTAAGCGTATTGTGTATACCCACATCATCACCTCTCTCATTTAACATTTAACCTAATTGTTAAATATATTATAACAAGAAAGGCTGACCATTGTCAACCTCTCTTATAGCCAACTACTTATAAATATTTCTAAACCAATTAGAATTAAGATTACGCCACCCAAAATGCCGGCCTTTCCTGCAAATTTCATACCTGCTTTTCTTCCGATAAACAGACCAAGCATGCAAATAACAAGAGTAACCAATCCAATCAACAAGGATGCGAACAACGCTGATGTGAAGTCGTAATCCGAAATAACAAAACCTACAGAGAGTGCATCAATGGATGTGGCTATACCCTGTATGAATAAGCCCCATAATCCAATCCCTTTTCCGGAACAAGCATCTCCTTCGTTCTTAATTCCTTCGTATATCATACTTCCGCCGATGTAACCTAGTAAGGCTAGTGCAATCCAAGGAATCAACACACCAAACGCTTTAAAATACTTCAGCATGGTATGCACACATACCCAACCTGTCAATGGCATAAATGCCTGAAAAAACGCAAAAGTCCCGGCAACACCACACATTTTTCGCTTCCTCATGCACGGTTCATTAAGTCCGTTTGCTAAAGATACTGAAAATGCATCCATTGCCAGTCCGGCACCTAACAAAATGTTGCTGATAAAAAAGGCAACTCCTAATTTCATCTCCATTTCCTCCTATGTGAAAAGCAATGCGTATTATTACATACTTGACAGATTTTGTCAAGCTATCTAAAAACGGTAGTGCATTTGCACTACCGCCTCTTGTCTAAAAGAATGGACTCCATCCTGTTTCTTTATCATCTGTAACGTTGTCTTTATCATCGTCCTTATCGTCGTCTTTGTTATTTTCCTTGTTGTCACCTGTTCCTACATTTGATGGATGATCTGGGTCCTTTTTATCAGGTGTGCCATCATTGTCCGTATCTTTTTTGTCATCTTCTTCGTCCGAAACAAACTCTTCAAAACCGATAGAATCGCCTTCGCCAGATTCTTCTACCTTCAGACCACCTTCTACTCCAGTGTTTTCCTTACCCTTATCTTTGTTCTTTTTACAACCGCCAAGCGCCAAAACACTAACCATAATTACAACAAGAATTCCAACTATGTATCTCAAATTTTTCTTACTCATCTCTATTTTCCTTTCTAATCCATAAGATTTCTTCGATTATAACAATTTCACTAAAAAAAATCTATAACAACTTTCTTTTTTCCCAAAATAGTGTATAATGAATGCAGGAAATATAGAGGTATAATAACATGAAATTTATTGTTGGATTAGCAGATAAATATATCGAAATAAATAGTGTGTATGATGAGCTAAGAAATTTCTTTAAAGATTATCTTGTCACCAATGTGACACCGGATTTTTCCGTCTCATTGTGCGAGGAAGACATATTGGCAGAGCAGGAAGCAACTTCCAATAATCATTTCTCACCTACCTATTTGGAAACGCTTGCACTCTTGCGAAAGTTGGCGGAAATCTTTCCATCCCACAGTCGTATCTTAATGCATGGGGCGTCTATTTCATATAACGAATATGCTTATTTGTTCGCCGCGCCTAGCGGAACAGGAAAAAGCACCCACATTCGTTTATGGAAAAAGTACTTAGGGGATAATGTAAAAATAGTAAATGGCGACAAGCCGTTTATTTCTCTGGAAGACGAACCTATGATTTACGGCTCCCCATGGGCGGGAAAAGAAAATTGGCATAGAAACTGTAAGATGCCGCTGAAAGGAATCTGCTTTGTGCAGCGTGGGACCACGAATTCAATTCAAAGAATTGTGGCTAGTGATTGCCTTCCCCTATTATTCAAACAGGTCTATCTGCCAGCTGACACACTTGCTGCCGGGTTAACATTAGAACTTGTAGATACACTACTCAAAAAGGTGCCCCTTTATTCTCTAACCTGTGACATGTCTGAGGACGCAGTAAAATGTAGCTTCGAAGCTTTAACCGGCCTTAGTTACCCTGCTTCTTAAATCTATTTAATAAAAGTCTAAAACGCAGTTTCAGCAAAGTAAAAAACCTTGTCGTTCGCGATACGACAAGGTTTTCTTTTATTTATTAATAATCAATGAATTATTAACGGCTTTTCTTTTGAGTTGCAACAACACCTGCACCAAGTGCAACAACTGCTACTGCTGCCAAAAGCATCCATGTTGAAGATGTACCAACTGTTGATGGAGATGTACCTGCTGCACCACCAGTTGTCACTTTTGCATAGATAGCAACTGGAGATAAGTCATAGAATTTACCTGAAAGTGTTGTTCCATCGACTTTAACATCTTCTACAACTTCCCAGTATCCTCTAGTTACGCTGTAGTGAAGTACTACAACTGACTTAGGATCACAGTTTTTAAGTGCTGGAACATTCAATTTGAGTGTATGGAAACCATCAATTTTACATTGTGCATGTTCTCCATATGCTTCCAAATCAAACACAGGACAAATTAATGTTGTATCTTCTAATTTTGCCTTGTCTTCTTTGATGTCAGCAATAACTGATTCTGGAATCTTATTAGCGTTCTTGTTCATCTCAACAATTGCAGCCTGAGCTTCTTTAGCTGATGCTTTTAATTCTGCTTGCTCTGCTGGTGTTTTGTCCTCAACCAAGCCTGTAACATCTTCCAAGTAGTCGAATGTGTCAGCTTTTGCCTCAACTGTGTAACCTGCATTGTTACCTAGGGTTGTTTCCACATCCACTTCTTCTGTCTTGCTTCCTGCTGCTGAAACGCTCATCACTGAAGCTACCATCATAGCTGCCATCATAATTCCTGCTAAAACTCTCTTTTTCATGTCAACCTCTTTCCTTTCTTATTCTTGTATAGATAATAGTACTGCCTGTACTAGATATCTCTGAGCATCATTATTATTACATGTTGATAATGTAATAATCTTATCCTCTGCTGTAACTTCTACTGTTGTATCTATATTACTACTCATATCCTTTTTTGTCAAAACAGAATTGAGATAATAATCAAAAATATTTTTATCTTGGAAGTCAAAGCTCAACATCAAGTGTCTGCTGTCGTAAACATAGGCTGCAAAAATCTTGTATTTCAACACCCTGCCATCCTGATAAATAAGAACTTCGTCATGTTCTTCCATAAATTTTCTGTCTTTATATTTATGTAATCCTTTGAACATGGAACCATTTTTCATGTTGTGTCCATATATCAAAGTATTCGGGTCTGAGAAATCTTTACTGTTATAGTTTTCCGTATAGATTGCTCCCTCTATACGCTTACGCCCATCCACCGTATGATTCAGATAATAACCATTATCACTCGGGTGCTGCACAATCGGATAATCAATCCTTGTACCCGGAATTGTAATCCATGCATAGATATCCGGATACTGCGCTGTAAGACTTGCAAAATCTATAGGATTCTCTATCTTCTCTATCTCCAATTGTGGCAGGTCTATTAACGACTCTACATCGTGTTCAACCTTAATATCTTCATAAACTTGCCCTGCACGCTTCTCAGACATATGTTTGTATAATCCTATACATCCCAGAACAATTCCTGCAAGAATTATGAGAATGCCTATTCCAAGCACAATCTTCTTTTTCACAACTAATCACCCTGCACTTCTTTATAAAAATGTTGAAGTACGAGTTCATATAATTGTCCCTCATTTATATGATACTCGTCAAATTCATTTCCGTCAACCTTTTCTCCCGGAATATCTTGAATTTTATCATCAGATTCATAGTTTGCATCAAGCAATTGTGCAAAAAGGTCAGTTCCCATGCTGGTAACCATGTACGGTTTCAAGCTATCATACATATTTAAGACCAATGCCTTATCATTCGATGCCTTTGTCCTTGCTGTCTCCATAAACGCTTCCATAAATGCTTTTTGGCGTTCCATTCGCATCATTGCACTCTGTGCAATATGGGTATCTCGATATCTCACAAACAGTTCTGCATTTTCTTCCGTAATCGCAACCTTTGCGCCTTTTTTGTATTTAGTATCCACCGATTCTAAAGAACTATTTGGCACAACTACGTCTACACTCTTTAGCGCCCCAACCGCCACCGGAATTCCATCCATATTAAGCGCCAGATAGCCTTGAATTGGAATGCCGTACATGAGATTGGAAACGGCCTCTTTCATTAATTGGCAGCTTTTCTCTT
>JAXJXL010000063.1:0-5286 GCA_036307525.1 Faecalimonas sp. | reverse complement strand
GAAGAACTCTTTTATTCTCCTGATTTTCATTCTTTGCTTCAAGCTCGTTTAACCCCATTATCAGAAGAATTACAGACTTGGATGACCATGCCTTATGATAAAAATGCAAATCACCCGGAAAACTTAAATAATAAAGCGTATTCAGGAAACATGGTTCGCTCAAAATCAGAAGTGTTAATTGATATGTTTCTCTTCAAAAACAAAATTCCTTTTCGTTATGAATGCCTTTTAGATTTAGATGGTATTATGATGTATCCTGATTTCACAATTCGTCATCCTAAAACCGGTGAGACTTATTATTGGGAACACTTCGGTTTAATGGATAATCCTACATATAGTAAAAATGCATGTTCCAAACTTCAACATTACATTTCAAGCGGAATTATTCCATCAATTCAATTGATTACAACTTATGAAACCAAAGACAATCCCCTAAGTGCAGAAAAAGTAGAAAAAATTGTGGAAGAATATTTTCTTTAAGTATAGGATAAGGGGATTGCAAATGTGTTTTTGGAATGTCATCATTTGATGGCTTGCCATTAGGCATGAAGTTAAGGTATCTGTTACTGAGTATCCTGCCTCTGGGTATCCAGCCCCTACTTCCACCTTCAAATACCCAGAAACCTTTCAAAACCACCTCAAAAATAGGCAAATTAATGAGTCACTTTCTATAAAACATGATTAAATCGCTGCAAATACCCAGTAAATCGCAAATTCATGGGTATAGAAGCCTTTCGGAAGCCTATCTATAGAAACTGTACGTTAAAAAGGCATCCCGTCCGCCCCCAGTGCGCGCCCCACCGCTTCCAAAAGGCGCCCCACAAAAAGGGGATTGCATCGCAACCCCCTTTTCCAACTCTAATCTTATTCCCTTAAATAATTTGCAAACTTGGTGTACTGTGGCAACCAGGTTAAGTTAATAGTACCGATGGCACCGTTTCTCTGTTTTGCAATGATAATCTCAGCCACATTTTTCATTTCTGTGTCTTTGTTATAATAATCGTCACGATAAATGAACATTACCACATCGGCATCCTGCTCAATTGCTCCGGATTCACGAAGGTCTGACATCATCGGGCGATGGTCCGGACGCTGTTCTACTGCACGGCTAAGCTGTGATAATGCAATAACCGGAACATTCAGCTCTCTCGCCACTGCTTTCAAAGATCTTGAAATCTCTGAAATTTCCTGTTGTCTTGATTCACTTCTTCCGCCCACGCGCCCTGTCATCAATTGCAAGTAGTCGATGATAATCAAATCAAGTCCATGCTCTAATTTCATCTTGCGACACTTAGAGCGCAATTCAGAAATAGAAATACCAGGTGTATCATCAATCATCAATTTTGATTTACCAATGGTTCCTGCACTCTCAATCAATTTTTCCCAGTCAGCATCTTTTAAGTTACCGGTACGTAAGGATTGTGCATCCACCTGTGCCTCCAATGCAAACAGACGGTTAACCAACTGCTCCTTTGACATTTCCAAACTAAAAATGGCAACTGACTTATTCACCTTAAATGCTACATGTTGGGCAATATTAAGTACAAACGCTGTTTTACCCATAGAAGGACGAGCCGCCACCAGAATCAAGTCTGAATTCTGTAAGCCTGCCGTCTTGTAATCCAAATCCAAAAATCCGGTTGGAATACCTGTTACGCTTCCTGCGTTCTTGGACGCAAGCTCAATCTTATCAAGGGCATTCAGTACAACCTGCTTAATCGGAACAAAGTCCCCCGTGTTTCGATTTTGGACCAACTCGAACACTTTCTTTTCCGTTGTCTCCAAAACTACTTCCATCGGTTCCTTTCCGAGATAACACATATTTTCAATTTCTTCGTTTAATTTAATCAAACGGCGAAGCATAGCTTTTTCAGCAACAATTTGGGCATAGTACTTTACATTAGCAGAGGTTGGAACCGCTGCAACCAAATCACGCACAAACTCCAAGCTACTAATTTCAGCAGGCACGTCCTTTTCCTTCAGACGAGTCTGTAAGGTAATAAGGTCCACCGGCTTCCCTTCGTTATAAATCTCCACTATCGCTTCAAAAATTACACCATAGGCTGATTGATAAAAATCTGCTCCAGATATAATTTCAGAAGAGGTCAGAATCGCTTCCTTATCTATCAGCATTGCGCCGATTACTGCTTGTTCTGCTTCGATACTATGTGGCAGTACTCGTTTAATGAGTGCTTCATCCATAGTTTCTGCCTCCTATTCTTCTGTAACAATCACTTTCAATTCCGCAGTTACCTTTTGATGCAATTTCACTGGAACAACATGTGTGCCCAATGTCTTAATTGCATCCTTGAGCTGAATCTTTTTCTTGTCAATGTCATATCCCATCTGCTCTTTAACTGCAATTGTAATTTCCTTTGTAGAAACAGAGCCGAAGGTTCTTCCACCTTCGCCAACTTTAATCTTCACTTCTACTTTTCCTGCTTCCACTTTCTTAGCAAGTTCTTTTGCTTCATCTAAAATCTGTTGCGCAACCTTTTCTTCATTTGCCTTTTGCAGTTTCAAATCATTCAGATTCTTGCTTGTTGCTTCTAAGCCTAACTTTTTTGGCAACACAAAGTTTCTCGCATAACCGTCGCTCACGTTCACGATTTGACCTTTTTTACCAAGTGATTTTACATCCTCTAACAAAATAACTTTCATCTCTAAATATCTCCTTCTGCAATCATTATGTCAATGGTCTGTTTCAGCGCCTTGATTGCTTCGTCCATATCCGTGTGTTGGAACTGCGTTCCCGCGGTATTGATATGGCCACCACCGCCTAGTCTTTCCATGACGATTTGCACATTTACCTCATCAATTGCACGTGCACTCACATAAATCTTTCCATAATATTCTGTTAACACGAAAGATGCCTTAATTCCATTGATATTCAGTAATTCATTTGCCGCCTGTGCACCGATAATCGTCGGGCTGTCAATGGTTTCATTTTCAAATCTTGCAATCGCATATTCCTGATGATAAATCTCTGCGCTGCTGACAATCTTTGCCTTCTCACGATACCAATCCAAATCATCACGGAAGACTTTTCTTACATAAGTGATATCTGCACCACAGCGACGCAAGAATGCAGCTGCTTCAAAGGTTCTGACTCCTGTTCTGCTTACAAAATTATTGGTGTCAATCATAATGCCCGCATACATGCTGTTGGCTTCAATATTAGAAATCTTAACATCATCAGTGATGTATTGCAGTACCTCTGCAACCATTTCACATGCGGAAGACGCATATGGTTCAATGTAAGACAATACCGTATTTTCAATCATATCATTGGACTGTCTATGATGGTCAAAAACCACAATCATTTTTGCTTTCTTAAGTAGCTCCGGACATTCCGTCAGCTCCGGACGATTGGTATCCACCACAACCACCATAGTATTATCATTCATAACTTCGTGCACTTCGGATGACTTAACAAACATATCATCTGGATAGTTCGGACTCTCGCAGAATGCATTATAAAATGGGCGAACTGAGCTCGTAATTTCATTTATCACAATATGCGCCTTCTTCTGCATGGACTGGGCTGCACGGTAGATACCAATTGCTGCACCAAATGAATCCACATCTGCGATGCGATGTCCCATAACAATAATTTGGTCCTTCGACATAATAAACTCGCGTAGTGCTTCCGCTTTTACACGTGCTTTTACACGGGTGTTTTTTAATGTCTGTTCTCTCTTACCTCCATAGTATGTGATGTTGCTTCCATTCTTCACAACAGCCTGGTCTCCACCACGAGCTAAGGCAAGGTCAATTGCCACACGAGCGTGGTTATAGCTTTGAGCGTATGTTTCAGTAGAAAGCCCCATACCAATACTCAAAGTAACCGGTCTTGTATTTCCAATATTGACGCTCTTCGCATCCTCTAAAACAGCAAATTTACCTTTCACCATTTCCTTGAAATACTTTTGTTTTACAACGAAAAAGTACTTATCCTTTTCCATCTTCTTCACAAGACCGTCAAAATTCGCCAAATATTGATTCACCTTTCGGTCAATCAAAGCAATCAGAAGTGATTGACGCACTTCCTCCACGCTTTCCATTACCTCTTCATAATTATCGAAATAAATAAGTCCCGACACCAGCTTCTGTTCCTCGTTTTCACGAATGTAGAAGTTCAAATCCGTAATATCTTCAAGCGTAACTGTAACAAAATATTCTTTTCCCTTTGGAAGTCCAAAAACACTCTCCGTGTCATTCAAGGAGTCTACCGGAATCTTTTCCAAAATAGCTCTATAATCTTTATTTCCAAATTGAACCTCCAACACAACATTCTCTTCACCTTTTGGGAAAACGCTGCGATTCAAATCATGGATATAATTACTCAAATATTTATTCACAACAGAATCATATCCAAATATTTCTTCAAACCTCTCATTTGCCCAAACAACCTTTCCATCATCCATCATAACTGCATGAGGAAATACAATCTCTTTCAGTAACGTATTCTGCAAGAAACCGTATTGCTCCGCAATGCCTTTTGGATTGGAAATCACAAGCGTTTTGTTATGAAAATACATAAGCAGCAATACTACAATATATCCCATGGTGAAGCCACTCATCACAACACCGGCCTTCGGCTCTACGAAAAATATCGTAATCGTCATCACAATCATGAAAACCGTCATGACTGCCGGCCATTGTTTTAACCAATTTAACATTTTTTTCATATTATTCTCCGTATCCGTTCGGATTGTTTGATTGCCATCTCCATGAGTCTTCACACATTTCGTCCAAACCACGAACAGCTTCCCATCCGAGTTCTGCTTTTGCTTTCGCAGGGTCTGCATAGCACATTGCAACATCCCCCGGTCTTCTATCTAAAATCTTATATGGAAGGTCATGTCCACATGCCTTGCTAAACGCTTTAACCATATCGAGTACAGAGTATCCATTACCTGTACCAAGGTTATATACGCATACTCCTGCTTTTTCTTCAATCTTCTTTAATGCCTTTACGTGTCCAATGGCAAGGTCAACCACGTGGATGTAATCACGTACCCCTGTTCCATCCGGTGTGTCGTAGTCATTTCCAAATACGCCTAAGAATTCACGTTTACCAACTGCAACCTGTGTAATATAAGGCATCAAGTTGTTTGGAATACCCTTTGGATCTTCTCCGATTGTACCACTCTTGTGGGCACCAACTGGATTGAAGTAACGAAGTAATACCACATTCCATTCTGAGTCTGCTGTATGGAAATCGGTTAAAATCTGTTCTAACATAGACTTTGTCCATCCATATGGGTTGGTACATTGTCCCTT
>JAXJXL010000062.1:0-14804 GCA_036307525.1 Faecalimonas sp. | reverse complement strand
GCAAGACCACGAAAAGCATCCGAATTACATACCTACTTATGCTGTAGAATTGGCTAGTTTAACAGGAATGCGAGTTGGTGAGTTGTCAGCACTTAGATGGGAATACATCACAGATAAGTACATTATCATAGACGAATCCGAAAAATCTAACCGGAAAAAGAATGAGTTTTATGTCAGCAAAACCAAAAATAAAATGACAAGATTCTTCCCGCTGACAGACGAAATACGAGATTTACTAGAACGTGTAAGGGCTGTAGAGGAAGAGTATGGATACTTATGTGAATGGGTTTTCGCAAATGAAAATGGAAGAATACATGCCAAAACAATCTCTTCGTGCTCACAAACAAAATGCAGACAATTAAAAATTGATGCAAAAGGAATTCATGCATATAGGAAAACAATAAACTCAAAGATGAGATGCAACGGTGTGTCTTCGACAGTTGCGGCGTCGATATTAGGACACACGAAAGAGGTAAACGAACAGTATTATACTTTTGACATCACAAGTATGGAAGAAAGAGCAAAGATTGTGTCAGATGTGAATAAACAGACTTGTGCTGTGTAAGTATTACCTAAAGTATTACCTTTCAATATCGGAGTACAAGAAAGCTTGAAAAATCAAGGTTTTTCGTGATTAGCAAAGTCCGTAGAGGTCGCGTGTTCGAATCACGTCACTCCGATTTATTACTGAAAAATCAAAGGTTTTAGGTAATAGTACGGTAAAGCTAGCGCGCTAAGCTAGTAGCCATGCATTTGGCGTAAGGGCATTCATAATTGTGAGTGCTCTTATTTTTTGCACTAGAAAATGATATATAAATATTTTACGGTATTCGTTGTAGAATTGCGGGAAATGGTCTATTATAGTAATTGATTTCAAGTTTTAAATAAAAACTGACGGGGGAACGTCATAATGAAAATTAAAGTTATTTTGTGGGATATTGATGGTACACTTTTGAATTTTGAAGAGGCGGAAAAAGCTGCAATTCGGCAATGTTTTTCGGCTTTTGGGTTGGGCGAGTGCACGGATGAAATGCTTACAACATATCAAACCATTAATAGAGAGTACTGGAAACGTTTGGAGAGAGGCGATATCAGTAAAAAAGAAGCTCTGGTAGCACGTTTTCATGACCTGCTTGAAAAATATGGTCTGGATACCTCTGTTGCACCACAAGTGAATGCGGAGTATCAGGTTCGCTTGGGAGATACCATTTGTTTTAACAGGAATGGCTTGGAGACTGTAAAAATGTGTAAGGGCAAAGTCCCACAATATGCAGTTACCAATGGAACAAAGGTAGCACAGGATAGGAAACTTAGAAATTCAGGACTCATTGATTTATTCGATGGGGTGTTCATATCAGATGAGATAGGGATAGAAAAGCCGGCGATTGGATTCTTTGATGAGGTGTTCAAAGCAATCGGTGAATATGATAAATCAGAGATTCTCATTGTGGGAGATTCACTTACCAGTGATATACAAGGTGGAAATAATGCAGGTATCGTTACTTGCTGGTTTAATCCATTGGGAAAAACAAATGACCTAGGGCTACACATCGATTATGAAATCAGCGATTTGAGTCAGGTGTTAGATATTGTAGCAATAAATAGCGGGGAGTAGTTCATACTCCCCGTAAAAGTTTATCTATTCTATTTCATATTCTAATATGTAATCATCCATCACAAAGCCATTTCCGATATCAGTTACTTCTTCCCGTACTTTCACAAATCCAAGATGCTCGTACACCGCCAGGGTGTTTGTGTTGTGTCGATTGCAAGTCAGCCAAATTTTACTCAAGCCTCGCATTTTACAAATTTCAATGAATTTCTGGAACATGTGAGAAGCAATTCCTTTTCCACGAAATTCTTCGTCTACATATAGCTTGCTTAAGAAAAGTTTTCCGTCTTCTTCATGAATGCCGGCAAATCCAGCAAATGTGTAATCATAGGAAAAAAGAAAATATTCGTAGCCAGAGTTGATTTGTTCAACCAATGCCTCCGGTGATAAAAATTTCTCTACCATATAGTCAACCTGTTCTTCACCAAGAATCGGTGTGTAATGTTGGTGCCAGATTGCATCTGCAACTGCATACACCGAATAGACAAGCTCCATATTTGTAACAGGCATAATTCTTAGATTCTTCATATTGTAAATGCTCCTTTTACTTAAAAGATAATCATACTTTAATATTTGCATTGTATCATGGAAACTGTAATATGTAAAAAATTTTATTAGAATTTTATAAATTTCATAAAATTATTAGCACTCCTTCTTTGAGAGTGCTAATTTTGTATTGACATTTGATTTGATGAGTATTAATATATGTTTTAGGTAAACTTTAGACGGAAAAGGAGATGCTTAATATGGCAACAAAACATGGAAATCTTTCTATTAACAGCGAAAATATTTTTCCAATTATAAAAAAATGGATGTATTCAGACCACGACATTTTTGTGCGTGAGTTAATTTCAAATGGTTGTGATGCAATCACGAAACTGAAAAAATTAGATATGATGGGCGAATATCAGATGCCGGATGATTATAAGCCAAGCATTCAGGTGGTTGTGAACCCAGAAGAAAAGACTATGAAATTTATCGATACCGGTCTTGGTATGACAGCGGAAGAAGTAGAGGAATATATTACACAGATTGCATTTTCCGGTGCTACAGAATTTCTTGAAAAATACAAAGACAAGACAACAGAAGACGACATGATTGGTCACTTTGGTCTTGGATTCTATTCGGCATTTATGGTAGCTGACGAAGTGCAAATCGATACCCTTTCATATAAAGAGGGCGCAACTCCTGTACATTGGACCTGCGATGGCGGTACCGAGTACGACATGGAAGATGGTAATAAGACAGAAGTCGGAACAGAGATTACCTTATTCCTCAATGAAGACAGTTTGGAATTTGCGAATGAATACCGCGTAAGAGAAGTGATTGAAAAATACTGCTCATTTATGCCGGTTCCGATTTATTTGTCAAAGGAAAATGCAGAGCAGGAATATGAAACTATCATGGCAGACGAACTCAAAGAGGACGACGTGGTTGTAGAACACATTCACGAAGAAGCCAAGATGGAAGAAAAAGAAAATGAAGATGGCACCAAGGAGATGGTGGAAGTATCACCAGCGAAGGATAAAGTAAAAATAAACAAGCGTCCGGTAGCTTTGAATGACACAACACCACTTTGGGCGAAACATCCAAACGAATGTGAAAAGGATGACTATATTGCATTCTATCGCAAGGTGTTTATGGATTACAAGGAGCCATTGTTCTGGATTCATCTGAACATGGATTATCCTTTTAACTTGAAGGGTATTTTGTACTTCCCGAAAATCAATACAGAATACGATTCTGTAGAAGGCAAAATCAAATTATATAACAATCAAGTATTTATTGCAGATAATATCAAAGAAGTGATTCCGGAGTTCTTGATGGTATTAAAGGGTGTTATTGATTGTCCGGATTTGCCGCTCAATGTATCTCGTAGTGCACTTCAAAATGATGGATTTGTAAATAAGATTTCGGAATACATTTCTAAGAAGGTGGCGGACAAGCTTACCGGAATGTGCAAGACAGATAAAGAAACATATGAAAGTTACTGGGATGATATTAGCCCATTTATCAAATTTGGCTGTCTCAAAGATGACAAGTTCTGTGATAAGATGAGCGATTATATGTTGTTCAAGAATCTTGACCATAAATATTTGACACTTAAGGAATGTATTGAAAATAACAAGCCAGCTACGGAAGAGGCTGTGGAAGTGGAAACAGCAGAAGGTGAAACAATCGAGGCTGCTGCCGGAGAAACAGGCTCCGACGAGAAGAAAGAGGAAAAAGTTACAATCTACTACGTAACAGACGAACAGCAACAGAGCCAGTACATCAACATGTTTAAGGCCGAGGGAATGGATGCAGTCATTTTGACACATAACATTGACTCACCATTCATTACCCAGTTAGAGCAACGCAATGAAAATGTGAAGTTTGAGCGCATTGATGCAGATTTGACAGATACCTTTAAGCAGGAAGTTGCAGCAGACGAGGAAGAAACGTTCAAAGCAAATACAGAAGCGTTGGCGGACATTTTCCGCAAAGCATTAGGAAACGATAAGTTGGATGTGAAAGTGGAAAAATTGAAAAATGAAAATGTGGCATCCATGATGACACTTTCAGAAGAATCTCGCCGTATGCAGGAAATGATGAAAATGTACGGCATGATGGGTATGGATCCAAGCATGTTTGGCAATGACGTAACTTTAGTTCTCAATGCAAATCATCCATTGGTACAATATGTGCTTAATAATGGAGAAGGTGAAAATACTGCATTGTTCTGCAAACAATTGTATGATTTGGCGCTCCTTAGCAACAAGCCGCTTAACCCAGAGCAAATGACAGAGTTTATTAAGAGAAGCAACGAGATTATGATGTTGCTTGCAAAATAAAAATATGAGAGGGAAGCATTGATTCAAAAGAATTGATGCTTTCTTTTTTGTTATGTGATAAAATAGATTTAACATAAAAACTTTAGGGGGATAAATGATATGAGTACGAAAGACATGATTCAACAAAAATATAAAACAGCACGGAACAACTTGCTATTGATGCTGATTTTGACAGTTGTTAATATTATTTTATATGTGACCGGTTCGGACACAATGATGCTGTTTTCAGCAACGATTCCTTATTTTGGAATTATTATAGGCAGTGTTTCAGGAAGTCAGATGTTTTTCATATTCTGTGCATGCATTGCAGTAGCTATTTTGATTCTGTATCTATTATGCTGGATTTTAAGTAAAGACCATTATGGTTGGATGATTGCAGCATTGGTGCTGTTTATCATAGATACGTTGGCGATGATTGGCATGTATCTGGGCATGGGCGAAATATCAGGCATTTTAGACGTAGTAATACATATCTGGGTACTTTATTACTTAATTATTGGAGTTAAATATGGGAAACAGTTAAAGAATATGCCGGAGGAACCAGTAAATGATGTTGAACTAGAGCAGGTTGCACCTTCCATAGACGGGGAAGAAGTGATGCACAGCCCTATTTTAAGAATGGCTGATACAACTGTAAAAAGTCGCATTCTTTTGGAGGCAGATGCAGCAGGGCATCATATTTGCTATCGCCGTGTGAAACGAATCAATGAACTAGTGATTGATGGATATGTATATGCGGATGTGGAAATGTTGATGGAAACAGCACATGCCCTTACCGCACAAATGGATGGACATGTGTTCCAGGCAGGATTTGATGGAGTGGCACATAGTTACATCAGAGTGGATGGTATGCAAGTGGCAAGAAAATTGAGATTGTATTAGGAGTAGTAAATGTGGTGGAGTATATGATGGATGAATGCAGGGGGAGTCTGCCAGTAGAAATCGGCTCTTGTCTTAAACAATATATATCAGAACTACAGAAAATCTATAAGGATAATTTAGATAAGGTTATATTGTATGGCTCTTATGCACGGGGAGATTATACAGAAGATTCTGATGTGGATATCATGATTTTATTACGTATATCAGATTTGGAGATTAAAAACTATAGGGAATCGTTATCCGAACTCACATATGATTTTAATACAAATTACGATATTGATATTAAACCAATTGCTAAAAACAAGGATGAATTTATAAAATGGGTAAATGCATATCCATTTTATGCAAATGTACAAAGAGAAGGAGTTGAGTTGTTTAGCTCAGTATAACAACGAAAGAAAGCAGACCTGGTAGAAGTATACTATAAAGATTATGTAGAAGAATAGTTAGAAAGATGAACAGCCGATTGCACGAAATGTAACCGTACAATCGGCTGTTATTTTAGTCAAAATCATATTTGTTTCGTGTATAAGGCTGTTTGTTGTCAGTAATCCCTACAATATAGTCAATGCTTACGTCATAAAAAAGAGCAAGTTTCATCAAAAAATCAATAGGAATTTGGCGTGTGCCTTTTTCGTATCTACGGTATACTTCGCGCTGACATCCTAGAAGGTCAGCAATTTCTAATTGTGTCTTATCATTATCAATTCTTAAATCCTCTAAACGCTGAAAAAGCATATATATCACCTCAAATTAATGCTACCAAACAATTGCATTTTGAGTTCTAATATGCTACCATATAGTAGCATAGTTCAATTAATAAGATATGCAAAGGAGGAGCAAAATATGACCAATGAATGTTATTATGATAACTATGACAAAAAAAATAACTTGAATTTCGATTCCAAGGTTGTTCACGGAGGACAGGGATGCGATCCAATAACTGGTGCTGTTAGTTTTCCTATTTTTCAAACTGCAACTTTTCGTCATCGTGCGTTTGGGATTTCAACGGGATATGATTATACAAGACTTCAAAATCCAACTCGACAAGAATTGGAGAGAACAATGGCAATTCTTGAAAACGGAGTAGAGGCGTTTGCTTTTTCGAGTGGGCAGGCTGCTAGCATGTCAGTTTTTGCGCTTCTTCGACCAGGTGATCATGTAATTTTATCTGATGATATCTATGGAGGAACATTCAGAATATGCGAAAGTATCTTCAGTGAGTTGAATTGTGAATTTTCATATATAGAGATGTCTGATTTAGACCAGTTACGACAAACAATTAGACCGACTACTAAAATGGTCTTTATGGAAACACCTACAAATCCGATGATGAAGGTATCTGATATCAAAGCAGTGTCACAAATATGCAAGGAGTACAATATTACGTTTGTTGTTGATAATACATTTTTGACACCATGTTTTCAGAAACCAATTCTTTTGGGAGCTGATATTGTTATGCATAGTGCTACAAAATATTTATCAGGACACAATGATGTTATTGCGGGAATTGTAGTTGTCGGCAAGAAAGAATTGGCGGAGCATTTCCACACGCAACTTAAATCCAGAGGAAATGGGTTGGCTCCATTCGACTCTTGGTTGTTGTTAAGAGGTATAAAGACCCTATCACTTCGTATGCAACGTCATAATAACAATGCGATGGAAGTTGCAAAGTGGCTCAGAAAACATCCAAAAGTAAAAAGGGTATATTATGTGGGCTTTGAGGATCATAAAGGCTATGATGTTACCTGTAGGCAAACATCGGGGTTCGGAGGCATGATTTCTTTCGAATTAGAGAGTAAGGAGGTAGCGATACAATTACTTTCCAATGTTAAAATGATTTTATTTGCAGAAAGTCTTGGTGGAACAGAAACGCTTGTTACATATCCTCTTACACAAACCCATGAGTCGATTCCAGCAGATATACGAGAAAAATTAGGCATTAACGAACGTTTTATCAGAATTTCCATTGGAATTGAAGATGTCAATGACATTATTGCCGATTTAGAACAGGCACTCGCTTAATGCCAGAAAGGAATTTCAGGAATGAAAATAAAGTTTACAAAAATGCAAGCATATGGGAATGACTATATTTATATTTTTACAGAACCATATGAGATAGAAGATTACAGTCTTCTGGCACAAAAGATATCTGACAGACATTTTGGAGTCGGTTCTGATGGCATGGTGCTTATTTCCAACTCGGACACATGTGATTTTAGAATGAGAATATTTAATCTGGACGGAACGGAAGCAGAAATGTGCGGTAATGCATTGCGCAGTACGGCTATGTTTGTTTATTATCATGCATTGACAAAGAAGGACATTGTCACAATTGAAACACTTGGAGGGAACAAGATTGTTTACCTATCAATTTTCAATAATCAGGTGGTTAATATTCATGCCATGATAGGAAGACCTGAACCTCCGGCAAAGCAAATACCGCAGAATGCAGTATGTTTTGTTATAGATAGGACTTTTGAACTTTTTTCTTTGTCATGGGGAAATCCCCATACAGTGGTTTTTGTGGATGATGTAGAAGAATTTGACGTTGAGAAATATGGGAAGGCAATTGAATATTTAGAATGTTTTCCTGAAAGGACAAATGTTACCTTTGCACAATTAATAGATAAGAGTAATATCAAAATCCGAGAATGGGAGCGAGGAACCGGCGAGACACTTGGGTGTGGTACCGGGTGCTGTTCGGCTGTTGTAATTGCTCATAGATTAGGAAAATGTGACCGAAGCGTTCGTGTGGAACAACCAGGAGGAACATTAGATGTGTTGTGGGATGATGATGGGAATGTTCATATGATTGGACCTTCTCATGTGGTCTGTGAAGGGGAGTATTCGTATGATATTAAGTAAGCTTATTAAGGATATAAATGGGTGTTTTGTTTATGGACATTCCAATTTGGAAATTTCTTCCGTTGTGTACGATTCCAGAAAGATAACAAGTGGCTCACTTTTTGTTTGTATCAGAGGTTATAATTTTGATGGACATGATTATATAAAAAAAGCAATAGAAGATGGTGCTGTTGCCATTGTTGTAGAGGAGTTGCCTTACCACTACGAACAAGATGATGTTACATATATTAGAGTCAATGATACAAGAGAAGCTTTAGCACAGGTATCTGCGGCGTGGTTTGATTATCCGGCTAAAAAACTTACAGTTATCGGCTTGACAGGTACAAAAGGAAAAACAACAACAGCTCATATGATAAAGTCAATCTTGGAAGAAGCAGGCCACATGGTTGGGATGATAGGTACAATTGGCGCATATATCGGAAATGAGAAAATTCCAACTAAAAACACAACGCCGGAGTCTTATGAATTACATTTCCTGTTTCATCAGATGGTTGAACAGGGCTGTTCGTATGTGGTAATGGAAGTGTCGTCGCAAGCTCTGAAAATGAAAAGAACGTTTGGCATACAATTTAATTATAGTGCTTTTCTTAATATCTCACCAGATCATATCAGTCCAAATGAACACAAGGATTTTAACGAATATATGCAATGTAAGAAAAAATTGTTTTCGCAATGTGATTACGCAATTATAAATATAGATGCAGATTATTGGGATGAAGTCACGAAAGATTGCAAAGAGGTGTATACAGTTTCTTGTGAAGAACAAGCTGATTTCATGGCAAGAGAGATAGAGAATATTTGGAAGCCGGGATTTTTGGGCGTTTCTTATAAAGTAAGTGGTAGCTTGGAAGGTGAATTTGCATTAAATATGCCTGGTGCTTATAACGTACAAAACGCCTTAATAGCTAGTGCTATCTGTAACTTTGTCGGAGTAGGCGTAGATCAGATGGGGAAAGCCTTAAAAACAGTAAGCGTTGTTGGTAGGACACAGGTGATACAGGAAGTTGCCCATTTCACTACATTTTTAATTGATTATGCTCATAATGCAATTAGCATGGAAAGTTTGTTAAGTACATTGAAAGATTATAATCCAGATAGATTAGTGTGTATCTTTGGCGGTGGTGGAAATAAACCGGCGCAACGCAGATTTGATATGGGAAAAATGGCTGGGAAATATGCGGATTTGTCAATTATAACAATGGATAATCCAAGATATGAGTCGATGGAAAGCATTAATCAAGAAATAGTAAGAGGAATAAATTCTGAAAATGGTATTTATAAAATTATTGATGACCGAAAAGAAGCTATAGAATATATGATTGATAATTCAGGCAGAAGGGATATTGTGGCATTGATTGGAAAAGGACATGAGGAGTATCAAGAGGTTTATGGAAAAAAATATTTCTTTTCTGAATTACAGATTATACAAAACTATCTGGAAACGAAGTAAATATTTTATATTAACGGTGCAGAACAGGTGTTACCTGTTTTTGCACCGTATTTTTTCCTACATCACTTCAAACGCAATCTCTTTCTGTGTAAAAAACTTTTGAACCATAATATCCCATGCCTGTTCCAGCGACTTATCCATTGTAAATAGATTCATAGCTGTGCCCGTTACGCATTGCAGTTTCTGGCCATCGTATTTCAAGTTTATGTAGAGCCCACGTACATCTTCCAATTCATAATCCAATCCCTGTTGATTAATTAATTTCTGAATATTGGAAGCAGACAATCCCAAGACAAATTTAAACCCAAGAGGTGTATGTTTCCCCTTAATGAGAGAGAAGCAGTATTCACGCATTTCTTTCCAGAGAGCGTATTCTCTGTCAGGGACAGTTCCTTCTTCAAAGAAATCCTTCTTTAAATATCCATCCATACTAAATGTTGAAAAAGTCATAATTTCCCCTTCAACAAATAGAAATGAATCAAAGGTTTCTGATAACAACAATTTTGACATACATTGTTTTACTTCGGTTAATGATAAAGCAATCATGCGATTTCCTCCTTCATATTTGTCTGGCGCATAGATTTTCCAACCAGAAAATAAATTGATATCAATAAGGTTACAAATTCTGCCAGTGGAACGGATGCCCATATTCCATTGATTCCAAATGTCGGCGCAAGGATTGTGACAAAAATAATACTAAGTACACAGCCTCTCGCAAGACACACAAGTAGTGACAATTTCGGTTTTGCAGTAGATTGAAAATATCCAACCACAAACATGTTAATGCCCATAGCCAAGAACCCGATAAAATAAATGCGGATTGCAGTAGGCGACATGGCAAGGATTTCCTCGTTGGGATTCAAGAAAATATAGGTAAACATATTTGGCATAATTAGTCCTAATATTGTTGGTAATGCGCATATTATTAAAGCAGTTTTAATTCCAAGACTCCGTATTTGACCAATACGTTTTGTAAAACCAGCACCGTAATTGGTTGAAAGAATCGGCTGAGCCGCCTGATTAATTCCATTACATAGACAGACCACGATAATTGCGGTATTGCATATAACACCATACATACTGACACCGTTATCTCCTGCATATTCTAAAATCTTTATATTAAAGACAAACATAACAATCCCGGATGTTATATCCACGAGGAAACTGGTAAAACCATTTTGAAAAATCCGCCCAATACAGGACAAAGAAAACCCTTTCAATGAGAAATTCAATCCATTTGTCTTTGATAAAAAGTGTAATAATAGAATGCAGATAGTACAAAGTGAGCCAATCACACTTGCAATTGCCGCGCCGGCCATTTTCATTTGCAGCGGGAATACGAAAATTAAATCCAGGATTACGTTTAAAACACCGCCTGAAACAACTGCAATCATAGCTAATCTTGGTGCGCCATCATTTCTCACAAAGGTTTGTAAAAGTGAAGAAAAAGCAAACGCGCTTAAGCCCAAGATTACATAAGGTGCATAGTCGCGAATGTATGGCAGCGTTGCTTCTGTTGCACCTAAAAAGAGCACAACCGGCTCCATGAAAATCCATAGTAACACTGTTAGTATCAGACAAGTTATAGCATTCAAAATTATAGAAAGTGTGAAATAACATTTCCCCAACTGTTCGTCTCCACGACCACGTGCAATAGACATCAGAACGGAGCCACCGACTCCGAATAATAGTCCCACCCCAAAGAAAATATTAAATAATGGAAGAATGATATTGAGTGCTGCCATTGCAAGTGTGCCAATACCTTTTCCAATGATAATGGTGTCAGCTAGTATATAAATAGAAGTTACCATGTTTGCCAAAATAGCAGGGATTAGGTAACGAAAAAATATTTTCGAAACAGATTCTGTTAATAAATTATTTGTTTGCATAAAATACTCCTTGTAAATTGCAAATTTCAGTACAACCTATAGTATATCAGATACCCTAAAAAATTACATTCTCTTTTTGGGAAAAGTTGACTTTTTATGGGGGAAACAGTATCATTAAAAGGTAAAGAAAAAGGAGATCAGTTTATGAATCGTATAGAGAAATTATTTCATTTATTAGAAAATGCAACATCGCAATTTCACACTGCATTAGCAGTCAAAGAACAATTGCTGGCTCAGGGATTTGAAGAACTTACATTAAAGGAGAACTGGAACCTTCAAAAGGGTGGAAAATATATGTTTATACATCACGGCTCTACCATTTTTGCTTTCACAGTAGGAACAGATTTTCGGGCAGAAGATGGTTTTCGTATTGCAGCATCCCATGGGGATTTCCCGGGATTTCGTTTGAAACCAAATGCGGGGATGGAAGTGAACGGATACCTACAGTTAAATACCGAAGGGTATGGTGGAGCAATTTTGTCCACTTGGTTAGATAGACCGCTTTCTGTGGCAGGACGTGTAGTTTTGAAATCGGATGATGTGTTCAAGCCGGAGGTTCGCTTGATTGATATGAAGAAACCAATTTTAATTATTCCGAATCTGGCAATCCACTTTAATCGAGAGATGAACAAGGGAGTAGAACTTCGCAAGCAGGTGGAGATGCTTCCAATCTACGGAACAGCATCTGAAGAAATGACAAAAGAGGCATTTTTAACTGCCTTGGCAAACGCATTAGATGTAAACTGCGATGATATTTTAGATTACGAATTGATGATTTACAATGTGGACAAACCGAGCTTCGTAGGTTTAAATGATGAGTTCGTGTCTGCACCTAGACTTGACAACCTGACTTCTACACAGGCCATTGTGGAGGGAATTACTCAGAGTACACGCAAAAAAGGCATAAATATGATGATTGTATTTGACCATGAGGAAATCGGAAGTCGTTCCAAACAAGGAGCAGCGTCTACATTGTTATCTACAATATTGGAAAAGATTTATTTGTCGCTTGGCATGCAAACAGTAGATTTTACAAATGCACTAGAAGATAGTTTGTTTATGTCTGTAGATGTAAGTCACGCCTACCATCCAAACTATGCTGCAAAATATGATGTAACCAATAAACACATTTTAAATCAAGGTTTTGCAATTAAGCAAGCAGCTTCACAGAGCTACGCTACAGACAGTGAGTCAATTGCCATTGTGCAGCAGATTTGTGAGAAAGAGGGTATTGCATATCAGAAATTTGTCAATCATTCCGACTCCGTTGGCGGCGGAACAATTGGGGCAATTTCTTCAGCTATGCTACCCGTACGCACGGTGGATATTGGCGTGCCGCTTCTTGCTATGCATTCCAGCCGAGAGACCATGGGTGTGAAGGATTACGACAGTTTAGTTGACTTTATCGGAGCTTATTTCAGTTTGTAGGAGACGTTATGGAAATACGTTTGAATAAATTTTTAAGTGAGGCAGGCGTTTGTTCCAGACGAGAAGCAGACCGCTTGATTGAAAGCGGGAAGGTGACAGTCGATGGTAAACGCGCAGAAATGGGGATGAAGATTACGGACTCCCAAGTGGTTCGTGTAGGGAAAAAAGAAATTCGTCCGAAGAATGAGATGGTACTTTTGGCAGTCAACAAACCAGTTGGAATTGTGTGTACCGAAGAGAAACGAGAGAAAAATAATATTATCAATTTTTTAAAATATCCAACGAGAGTTACTTATATTGGAAGGCTGGATAAGGATTCGGAAGGGTTACTGCTGATGACGAATAACGGTGATATCATCAATAAGATGATGCGTTCCGGAAACCAGCATGAGAAGGAATACAAAGTAACAGTAAATAAACCAATTACGCCTGAGTTTATTGAGCAGATGGCAAATGGTGTACCGATTCTGGACACAGTGACTCGTAAGTGCAAGGTGGAAATGATTGGAAAGTACAAATTCCGCATTATTTTAACACAAGGTCTGAACCGTCAAATTCGTCGAATGTGTGAATATCTTGGTTATAAGGTGACGGAACTGAAACGGGTTCGTGTTATGAATATTGAGCTTGGCAATTTGAAGCCTGGTGAATATCGCAAAGTGACAGAGGACGAGATAGCGGAATTATATGAATTGATTAAAGATTCTTCCAATGAAACTGTGATTCCGGCACAGGAGTAGGAGACAGCCAGTAGGAACCGTTTGACAGAGTAGAATTGGAAGAATGTAAGTTGAGGAAACAAAAATGGAACAGAAAAAACAGCGCATGCGAGAATTAGTGGAATTATTAAATAAAGCATCCAAAGCATATTATCAGGAAGCCACTGAGATTATGAGTAACTTTGAGTACGATAAGCTTTATGATGAATTGCTTGCATTAGAACAAGAGTTAGGAATTGTGATGGCAAACAGCCCAACAGCCAATGTTGGTTATGAGGTATTAAGCGAGCTCCCGAAAGAACGTCATGAGAAACCAATGCTTTCTCTGGATAAAACAAAGGAGATTTCTAGGTTAAAAGAATTTCTCGGAAATCAGAAGGCGTTCATCTCATGGAAACTAGATGGGCTTACGATTGTGCTTACTTATAGAAATGGAGCTTTGGAAAAGGCAGTTACCAGAGGAAATGGAGAAGTCGGTGAGGTTATTACAAATAATGCAAAGACCTTTAAAAATCTTCCCCTTAAGATTGCTTACCAAGGAGAATTAATTCTGCGCGGGGAAGCAGTCATCGGCTATCAGGATTTTGAGAAAATCAATGCAGAGATCGAAGACGTGGATGCGAAATATAAGAATCCAAGAAATCTTTGTAGCGGTTCTGTGCGCCAGTTAAATAACGAAATCACAGCCAAACGTAACGTGCAATTTTTCGCATTTTCTCTTGTGAAGGCAGATGATGTGGAGTTTGAAAATTCAAGAATCCGTCAGTTGGAATGGCTGAAAGAGCAAGGCTTTGCAGTAGTCGAAGGTTATGAAGTGACAGCCGACACCATTGAGACACAAGTTGCATATTTTGCAGAAGAGATTAAAAATAACGATTTTCCGTCGGATGGATTGGTGCTTGTGTATGATGACATTGCATATGGACAGTCACTTGGACGAACTTCGAAGTTCCCGAGAGATTCTTTTGCATTTAAATGGGCAGATGAGATTCGCGAGACCGAGCTGTTAGAAATCGAGTGGAGCCCATCAAGGACAGGACTGATTAATCCGGTTGCGATTTTCAAGCCGGTGGAATTGGAAGGGACCACAGTCAGCAGGGCCAGCGTTCATAATATTAGTAT
>JAXJXL010000061.1:0-5830 GCA_036307525.1 Faecalimonas sp. | reverse complement strand
CCTGATTTACCGGCACCCCAAGAGCACATTCCATATTTGGAATAATCTGATGGGTACGTCCCGCATAAAATCCTGTCACAATATTTCCATTTTTATCGGTCCCAATTGGAAATTGGGCTTTGTTGCGATAGCAAAATGGTTCGTCCATACCACATATAGGTTCCATAACCTTGTCCAGAAATTCCGGCGCAAATCCACCGATTCGCTCCAAATTTCCACGCACTTTCTTCGCCTTAAAATTCAGTTGCGCTTCATAGGAAAGCTCCTGTATCTGGCATCCCCCGCATTGACGTGCCACCGCACACTTTGCCGGAACACGATGTTTAGACGGTTCTAGCACCTTAAGCATCTTAGCGTATGCGTAGTTTTTCTTTGGTTTCGTAATTACTGCCTCTACAGTATCGCCGATGATGGCATCCTTTACAAAGAGGGTGTATCCCTCTACTTTGCCAATGCCTTCGCCATTCACACCGATATCTTCTATTGTTACGATTATCTTTTCATTTTTCTTCATAAGACTCCTTTAAAAAGAGGGCGTTTTGCACGCCCCTTTTTATAAACTGCTCTTTCTAAGATTTGAATCAAACAGACGATTGAATCCCAACCACTCGTCGGTATCCTTATCCTTGAAAATCTCCTTCAAGGTCTGCATCTTCGCATCAGTTGCATCTGCATAGTGAAGTGCCACCGCCTCCGGAAGTGCCGGTTTCTTTGGCGAACCAAATTCCAACTCTCCATGGTGTGCAATCACGCAATGCTTCACTTCATTTGCAATCTTCTCCGGAAAGCCTTCAATATTGCGCACGGCCTCACTAATCATTTCCACACCGATTACGATGTGACCCAGCAATTGTCCTTCATCGGTATAGTCGTTTTCCGGAAATGTAGAAAGCTCCTTCGTCTTTCCAATATCATGAAAAAGTGCCGCACTATAGAGCAAATCCTTGCTCAAAAGCGGATATGCCTTCGCATAATATTCGCACAGTCTCAGAATACTAAGGGTATGCTCCAAAAGCCCTCCTGCAAAGCTGTGGTGTACACTTTTCGCCGCTGAATGTTCTTTGAATGTCTTAATGAAGGCATCGTGTTTCACAAAATAATACTCTGCCAACTGACGCAAATATTTATTCTCGATTTGCATTACATAAGTCAACAGTTCCTGATACATACCTTCTACATTATTTTCACTGGTCGGCATATAATCTGCAATATTATACTCATCTTCATATGGTTTACGAAGCTGTTTGATGTTCAATTGTAAATTATTATTATAGCTCACAACCTCACCAAATATTTCAATAAAATCCATCTCATCATAATCAGCAATTCCACCTGAGTTTGGGTCCCACACCTTTCCGTCCAGGGTCCCTGTCTTATCCTGTAAAACCAGATTATCATACGGTTTTCCATTTCTGGTTTCTGCAGTACGTTTCGACTTGCATAGGTAAATAGCGCGAATAGAATCGCCCTCTCTTAATGTATTTATATATCTCATGATAATATTTCCTTCTTTCTAGTAATCTTCTTATAAGTGTAGCATATTCCCCCTTTTCTTTGCAACTTAAATAGGGTAAAATGTATGCATATCCAGAAAAGGTGAGAAACATGAATCAGAAAACGTTAACAAAATTAGAATATGACAAAATCATCAGTCTTTTAGTAGACCAGGCCTCTTCCGAAACTGGGAAGAATCGCTGTCGCTCGCTAAAACCAATGATTGATTTAGAGGAAATTAATACCGCACAGCTGCAGACTGCTGCCGCATTTTCAAGAATTGTCAAAAAAGGTCGCCTTTCTTTTAGCGGATGCTATCCTGTGGAAGATTCCATGATGCGGTTAGAAGTAGGCGGAACTTTAAGTATTCCGGAGTTGCTTCGCGTTTGCAAGCTATGTGAAGTTGCAAACCGTGCCAAATCTTACGGAAGGCATGATACGGTAGACGAATTAGCAGACTGTTTAGACAGTTATTTTGAACAGTTGTCACCTCTGACACCGCTTTCAAATGAAATCCGCCGTTGTATTATTTCTGAAGATGAGATAAGCGATGATGCCAGCAGTACGTTGAAACAAATTCGCAAAAATATGGGACAAATTAACGACAAAGTGCACTCTACCTTAAATACCCTTGTAAATGGTTCCCTGCGTTCTTATTTGCAAGAAGCAATTATTACCATGCGTGGTGACCGTTACTGTCTTCCAGTCAAGGCTGAGTACCGAAGTCAGGTAAATGGTCTCATACACGACCAGTCTTCTACTGGTTCTACTTTGTTTATTGAGCCAATGGCGATTGTGAAATTAAATAATGATTTAAAGGAGCTCTACGCAAAAGAGCAAGAAGAAATCCAGGTAATTCTTGCGAAGCTAAGTGTGGAAACGGCAGAGTATATTGACGAAATCCGCACCAATTATCAGGTGCTTGGAGAGTTGGATTTTATTTTTGCGAAGGGTTCTTTGGCGCTGTCTATGAATGCCAGCAAGCCGATTTTCAACACAAACGGGTACATTCACATCCGGGAGGGACGTCATCCACTGTTAGATAAGAAAAAGGTAGTTCCGATTACCATTTATCTGGGCGGTGAGTTTGACCTTCTCATTGTGACAGGTCCAAATACCGGCGGTAAGACAGTTTCCTTAAAAACAGTTGGATTATTTACCCTAATGGGGCAGGCGGGCCTTCATATTCCTGCCCTTGACCGTTCAGAACTGGCTGTCTTTGAACAGGTTTTTGCTGATATCGGTGATGAGCAGAGTATTGAGCAAAGTTTAAGTACGTTCTCTTCCCATATGACAAATATTGTCTCATTCCTTCAGGATGTAGATGAACGTTCTCTTGTATTATTTGATGAGTTAGGTGCTGGAACGGACCCTACTGAAGGAGCTGCTCTTGCTATTGCTATTCTGTCACATTTGCATGAGCGTGGCATTCGAACAATGGCAACTACACACTATAGTGAATTAAAGGTCTTTGCTCTTTCCACGCCTGGCGTTGAAAATGCTTGTTGCGAATTTGATGTGGAAACGTTAAGACCAACCTATCATTTACTAATCGGCATCCCAGGAAAGAGTAATGCATTTGCCATCTCAAGCAAGCTAGGGCTTCCGGAATATATTATTGAAAGTGCCAAGGGACATTTATCAGAGCAGGACGAATCCTTCGAGGACTTATTAACTGATTTGGAAACCAGCCGCCGAACCATTGAAAAGGAGCAGGCTGAAATCGCTGCATACAAACGGGAAATAGAAGGACTAAAACGTGAAATACGTGCGAAGCAAGAACGTTTGGATGAACGCAGTGAGAAAATAATAAAAGAGGCAAACGAGAAGGCGAACGCCATCTTACGCGAGGCCAAGGAATTTGCTGATGAAACTATGAAGAACTTCCGAAAGTTTGGAAAAGAAAACATTTCTGCATCCGAAATGGAAAAAGAGCGGGAACGTTTGAGACAAAAGATTGCCAAAACTCAGTCCGGTGCTAAACTGGAAGCCAAGAAACCAATAAAACAGCATAAACCGAGTGACTTCCGTCTTGGTGAGTCTGTAAAGGTACACAGCCTCAACTTAACCGGAACTGTAAGTTCGCTGCCTGATGCAAAGGGAAATATGTATGTGCAAATGGGGATTCTTCGCTCTCAGGTACACATTTCCGACCTGTCAATCATTGAGGAACCAATGACTGCCACAGAACGCCAGAGACAACGTACATCTTCCGGAAAAATGAAGATGAATAAGGCGATGACTGTAAGTCCGGAATTGAATCTTCTTGGGAAAACTGTAGACGAGGCGATTGCCGAACTGGATAAATATCTGGACGATGCATACCTTTCCCACCTCAGTCCGGTACGCATCGTACACGGCAAGGGGACCGGTGCACTTCGTGCAGGTGTGCACAATTATCTAAAACGTCAGAAGCATGTGAAGTCTTATCGACTGGGTGCATTTGGCGAAGGCGATGCCGGCGTAACAATTGTGGAGTTCAAGTAAAAGTTTTTGGTGTTTTAGGCATATGGACATTTCTACTGCATTTACCTGCCTAAAAACTGACAATAGACCTAACTGATTCCAATTATACAAAAAGAACCATTTTCATCACTGAAAACGGTTCTTTTAATGTTCATATTATTCTTCTACGATTGCTTCAACTGGACATTGTGCTGCGCAAGCTCCGCATTCTACACATGTATCAGCGTCGATTACGTATTTTCCATCACCTTCTGAAATAGCTTCAACTGGACATTGTGCTGCACATGCTCCACATTCTACACAATCATCTGTAATTACGTATGCCATGGTATGTATCCTCCTTTTGCAATTGACAAAGTATTATTTGTCCTTTCACTTATTCTAATACAATCGGAGGAAATATACAAGAGGTTTTATTTTAAAACCACTTGACACAGTCGTTACATGCGTATTATAATCAACTTCCAACCCATGATGAACGATTAAATCTATCACATTTCATTTTAAATTGATTCAGTTAATCATCACAAATCCATAAATATACAATTTTATAGAAATTCATATTTTCAAACATGTACTCTTATAGTATAATAAAAGTGTACACTTTGCACAGTCCGTACACTTACATATTTTCTATTGGAGGTATAAGGAGATGATCGACATTTTAACAGCAAAGGCAACAGATGTTAGAAAAGATTGGAGCACAATTTGCGATAGTGTTATTCATGATAAACCAAGATTTATCAAGCGCACGAGAGACAGAATGTGGTTCTCTAGTTTAGATACATTAACTGAAATTTTAAAAGCATATTCTTTTACTGCAAAAAAATATATTGAAAGTGATGGTTCTGTCACTTTATCATTGAATGAAATTGATTTAATTGAAAATGGAATTGATGAAGTTACTGCAAGATTAGCACTTGGGAATGCTATCCTAAACTATTCCTTTGAATATTACAAAGAATATTCTTTCTATTCTCACAGTCCTAACCGCAAAGCACATGTTCCGTATATATTTAAAGCATTAATTATGGATAATCCCGAACAAATCGGAGAGATAATTATATGCCAAGATGGCGAGAACTAAAACGTTTCTGCGAGCGGGATAACTGGGAATTATATAAGGATACTGACCACTACTTTTATCGCAAGATTGATCCTGATGGGACAATACGTATGACAAAAGTGTCGAAAGGTTCCGGTGAAATACATTCTCGAATGTGGAAAGAAATCTTAAAAAAGCAATTGCAAGTGACTCAAGAATATTTTAATCAACACATCTAGGTTGGCATCAAAAAGGGCTGCTATATTCACTTATTTATTGTGAATAAAACAGCCCCTTTACCATAATTTTCTATTTCTTCTTCGCCCTCTTGTACGCACTCAATATAATATTCTTAGCAGCAACTGCTTCCTGCTTGGTTGCCTCTCTCGTATCTCCTAATGGATAATCCATCCCCAAGCTTTCATACTTCACTTTTCCCATGGAATGATACGGAAGCACGTCAAGAGCTTTCACATTGCTTAAGCTTCCCATAAACTGACCAAGCCGTTCGAGATACTCTTTATATAGTGTAATACCCGGTACAATCACATGACGAACCCAGATTGGAATTCCCTTCTTGTCCAAATATCTTGCAAATGCAAGAATGCGTTCATTGGAATGGGCGGTCAATTCCTTATGCTTTTCATCATCAATGTGTTTGATATCCAACATAACCAAATCAGTCAAATCCATTAATTTCTCAATCTTTGCCATTAACTTCTCGTTGTCTGGTTGAAACATAATTCCGGAAGTGTCAATACATGTATGATAACCATCCCGATGTAGTTTCCCAAACAACTCAATCAAAAAGTCCATCTGCATCAT
>JAXJXL010000060.1:0-1755 GCA_036307525.1 Faecalimonas sp. | reverse complement strand
GCGCAGAACTTTCCGAGAGCCGTCATATTGCTGACATCAAAACATATCTGTATGAACCCTGGATCTCCCCAGTAGCGTCCTTCATAAATCTTGCGAGGTTTTCTCTCGAGAGCTTGGACGAGTTCAATGGTCGAATCGCCGAACAGCTCTGCGAATGCACCCTTACGCTTTGGAGCAGACAGAATTACTCGACGGTACTGCTTGTCGGATTCTGGCATGAGATTGTGCTCGCTGAATCTGCAGACTGTATCGCATTTAATGACACTGTAGCCTAGCACCTCACTATAGAATTTAACTGATCTGTCCATGTCAGTCACGCCGATTACAGCTCCAACCATTCCGCCGGTCAACTTATCTTCATTTATAAAGATGCTCTTGTCTTCAATCAACTGAAAACAATTTCCATAAAGATCGTTCATGTAGAAACATGGAGTACCATCAGGAAGCTTTTCTGGTGGCGTGCACGATTTCCAAGTTGTTGAAACTTTTTTATAGAATGCAGCGACATCTCTGCATTTCAGCTTAGCGGCAAAAATTCCCAGATCTCCCACCGCTATTTTGAAAGGACAGACAGAAGGCTTGCGTTTTGAGTACTGCCAGATCTCGAATCCACCACCACCCTGCAGATTCACGGCAATGCAGGCATGCCTTTGTTGGGGTTCTCCCCCAGTATATGGAAGCATCCTTTCAGCAACCGTATCGTCCTCCAGTATCTTTATGTCTGCTCCAAAATATCCGATGAACCAATTCCAGGATTTTCTGAAGTCGACTGTTCCAACACCGATCTGTTGTATACCTGCTATATTAAATTCACTCATTTCGTTGTTACTTGACAATTTAGTATCTGCTTATATAGTAAAAGGTTTTACTTTTGGTGGCAAAGGTAGAAATTATTTGCAAAAATTTGCAAGAAATTAGCCATTTTTAAAATCCGCCAACTGACATTATACCTATCCTAGATTCATTTCAGCATATGGCTCATATTGCTAGGTGAAGGCAGACAGCTGGATCTGACAGTCAAAGGATCCTACTGAATGATAAAAGGCATCCTAAAGGATGCCAGTGTCGAGATATAGGATACATACTTGCTCATGCTATCAGATATGCAAATGTAGGAAAATCTCACACCTGACAAAGATGGCTGTAGAATAAACTATTTCGTATAAGATTTGTATTATTACCAAATATTGGTAACTTTGTAAAAATTTATGATATGAAAACAACATCAGTAGCACTTGGTCCCTACTTCGAGGACTTCATTAAGGCTCAGATTGCACAGGGCAGATATAACAACGCCAGCGAAGTGATTCGTGCCGGCCTGCGAATGCTCGAGGACAACAGCATTAGAATTGCCGCACTCAAGAGCGAGATAGAAGAAGGGATCAACAGCGGAGAGGCTGTAGACTTCGATCCTGCAGCACATCTGAAATCCCTCAAAGCAGCAAAACGCAATGCCTAAGGTCCGCTATTCCAACAAAGCAGTAGAGGACCTCACGTCAATATGGGAATATACATTCTCAGAATGGTCCGAAAGCCAAGCCGACGAGTATTATGAAATGCTCATATCAGCCTGCAACCGGCTTCTATACCCATCCATCATATCCAATCGCTCCTATGATGAGATAACAGACGGCCTTCTGGGAATCAAAGCCGGACATCACGTTATATTCTACAAAATCTTGGACAATGACGATGTCATGGTCATTCGTATCCTTCAGGAAAAGATGGACATAAAAAGGCACATGCCAACAAAGT
>JAXJXL010000059.1:0-4792 GCA_036307525.1 Faecalimonas sp. | reverse complement strand
GCAGAATATCTTCTACCGCAATGTCAAGCAAATGCTTTCTTGTTGCCGCATAGATAATAATAATCTGATACTCAACCGGCATTGGTTTGTATTGTGGCTGCTTCAGCATTTCCTTAATACGTTCACCCTGTGCCAAACGCTCTGCAGTATCTTTATCTAACTCAGAACCAAACTGTGCAAAGGATGCAAGCTCTCGATACTGAGCAAGCTCAATACGAATTGGTCCAGCGATTTTCTTCATCGCTTTAATCTGAGCAGAACCACCAACACGGGATACGGAGATACCTGGATTTATAGCCGGTCTGAAACCTGCATTAAACATTTCTGTTTCCAAGTAAATCTGTCCGTCTGTAATGGAAATTACGTTGGTAGGAATGTACGCTGATACATCCCCTGCCTGTGTCTCGATAATTGGAAGGGCCGTTAAAGAACCGCCACCCAATGCATCGGAAAGTCTCGCTGCTCTTTCCAATAATCTGGAATGCAAGTAGAAAACATCACCTGGGTATGCTTCACGTCCTGGTGGTCTTCTAAGAAGCAAGGACAGTGTACGGTAAGCTGTCGCATGTTTTGACAAATCGTCGTATACAACAAGTACGTCTTCCCCGTTTTCCATCCATTCTTCACCGATTGCACATCCGGAATATGGAGCAATATATTGAAGTGGTGCAAGCTCACTGGCTGTAGATACAACAACTGTTGTATAGTCCATAGCACCAAACTGTTCTAATGTTTTTACAATATTTGCAACGGTAGATGCCTTCTGACCAATTGCGACGTAAATACATTTTACACCTTGTCCTTTTTGATTGATAATAGTATCAATTGCAATCGCAGTTTTACCTGTTTGTCTGTCACCAATGATTAACTCACGCTGTCCGCGTCCAATTGGAATCATAGAGTCAATGGCTTTGATACCTGTCTGAAGAGGAGTATCTACGGATTTACGTGAGATAACTCCCGAAGCAACTCTTTCAATCTGTCTGAATCTCGTTGCCTGAATTGGTCCTTTTCCATCGATTGGTTGTCCCAATGCATTTACAACACGTCCGAGCATACAGTCTCCAACCGGCACCTCTACTACTCTTCCTGTTGTCTTTACAGTATCGCCTTCGTTGATATTCTTTTGGTCTCCTAAAAGAACCGCACCAACGTTGTCTTCTTCTAAGTTCAACACCATACCGTATACTTCATGAGGGAACTCCAAAAGTTCCCCCTGCATTGCGTTTTCCAATCCGTGGATACGAGCAATTCCATCGGCTACCTGAATAACCGTACCAACATCAGATACTTCTAACTCTGATGCATATCTTTTAATCTGTTCTTTAATGACAGAGCTGATTTCTTCTGGTCTTAAATTCATGGAACGAATCCACCTTCCTTTTAAACTAAACTGTTATATTTTTTCTAGTTTAGCCATGCGGCAAATAGGCTTCATAGCTAAACCGTTATATTCTTTAAATTTCTCGACAGCTCATACAACTTCGTCTTAATACTGCTGTCCACAACTCGGTCCCCGATGCGTATCACCATTCCGCCAATCAACGACTCATCCACACGATAGCACATTTCAAAGCTTTCATACTTTGTGGTTTCGAGAAGTTTTTTCTCCACCTTCTCTTTCTGTGCATCACTCATTGCCATAGCGGTAGTGACATCGGCTCTCCCAATTTTCTTTTCTTCTTTCACAAGAGCGACAAAATATTCAAACACGGATAACATTTCATTTGCACGGCCTTTTTCCACCATTAGAGTCATAAGACCAACAAACTCTTTCGGAAGTCTTGTCCCAAATGTTTCCTCCACAATTTTCACTTTGTCCTCTTTCATAATCTTCGGATGATTCATTAATTTGCTAAAATCTTCATTTGTACGTAAGATTTCGGCCAGGCTCACTGCTGCTTCAAAAAATTCATCCATACGGCCATCTTCCATAGCGACTGCAAACAATGCATCTCCATATGTCTTTGAAACTAACTTAGCCATGTATTTTCACCCATTTCTTTTAATGTCTCGTCAATCAGACTTTCCTGTACATCTGTATCAATTGAAGCAGACACAACCTTTTGTGCCATCATGGATGCAATCGCAATCATTTCCTGCTTCATATCGTCCAGCGCACGTTTCTTTTCCAGTTCAATCTCAGCATTTGCACGAGCCATAATGCGGGCTGCTTCTTCTCTTGCTTCAGCAATAATCGCATTTTCATTTTTCATGGCTTTTTTGCGGGCTTCGCTTAAGATAACCTGTACTTCTTTATCTACTTCCTGCAGTTTCTTTTCATACTCTTCTTTGTAGCCAAGAGCTTCTTCTTTTTCACGTTTTGCAGCCTCTCTATCATCGACAATCCGTTGCTTTCTTTTTTCCAGCAAATCTCTCACCGGATTGAACAAAAGATAAGAAAGCAGTGTGAAAAGGAGCAGCATACTAAGCGCCATAACTAGTGTGTCAAACAGAAGCTGCGCATCTAGCGTAAATAAACGTTCCAACGTTTTGTACCCCTTCCTTGTTTTTTATTAGAGCATTTTTACCAATGGGTTTGCAAAGATTAAGATTAATGCAACAACCAAGCTGTAAAGACCTGTTGTTTCTGCAACAGCTTGTCCTAAAAGCATGGTTCCTGTAACATCTGATTTTGCTCCTGGGTTTCTACCTACTGCTTCTGCACCCGCTGCAGCTGCACGACCTTGTCCAATACCAGGTCCCATACCTGCGATCATAGCAATCCCTGCTCCAAGTGCTGATAAACCTAATACGAATCCTTCATTTGTGATGTTTCCCATAATTAAATCCTCCTAATTATTACTTTTTTGTTTTTTGCTTTTTTGTTTTTTCTCTTTTTTTACTATATTATCCGGAATTTTATTTCCGATAAATACCATTGTCAACATGCAGAACACATAGGTCTGAATCGCTCCGGAGAACACATCGAAATACGCATGTAAGGCACCTGGCCAGATAAATGCAACCTTCGACAAGAGTCCGTAAAGCAATCCCATAATAACGGTTCCTGCTAAAATATTACCGAACAAACGCAGTGATAGCGAAATCGGTACTGCGATTTCCCCGATAAAGTTAATCGGGAACAAGAATGGCACCGGTTCAAATAACTCCTTCACCGCGCCAAATTTGTTATACCTAACATTGTTAATCTGTACTAAAAAGAAAGTAATGAGTCCCAATGCAAGGGTAACGCCATAGTCTGCTGTCGGCGGTCTAAGTCCAAATAAACCTGATAAATTGCTAAGCAGAATAAATGTAAACAAGATGCCAAGATAGTTTCGAAATCCTTTCCCTTTTGCACCCATGGAGCCATCTACCATGCCATCCAGCATCTCAACCGCAAGCTCTATTATATTTTGCAGGCTTCCCGGCTTGCCGTCTGTGTCCTTTAGCTTCAGACGAACCACTACTGCCAGTACAATCAGGATGGTACAAATAATCAGCAAGCTGACATGTGTTGTCGTCAGATACACCTCTTGACCAAAAAAATTGATTTTCGCCAACCCATGTATCATGAAATCCGGTTCTTTATTTGCAAATATTTCCGTCAATTTCCCCACATTATTCTCCTCCTTTCTTTCGTTTTTCTACTACTCTGTGCACTGTTGGCTGTAGATACACGCCTATTTTCAGTGCCATCACTCCTACTAAGATGGTGAGCGGGTTTCCCCAGTCGAAATACATCACCACTGCCATGATAACAACGGCAACTGCCGTTCTCGCCATATATGCTTTTTTCATGTGCTTCACACCGGCGTCTCCCAAAATATCGAGTCCATCTTCTATGGAACGCTGCATATGAATCGCCATACCAACTGAGATACATACGCCTGTCCACAATCCTACCGCATGATACAGGTGTCGCTTAAAAAATATCAGGCACGCAATCTGAGAAAGAACTCCTACAAGCACAACCCCTATCAGCAATTCTAATAGCGTCCTATTCTTCTTCATCCGTATCCTCCTCTGTGATTTGTTTCATACGTTTTACCATGGCAATCACATTTCTTACCCCTGCCAAAACGCCAACCACAATCATGATTACGGTCCACGGAAAATCGAATTTCTCTTCCAGCCAGACCCCTGCATACGTACACAACAGAATTGGGACTATCATGCTGATTCCCACTTGGGAAATCATTGCAAATGTAGTATACACACTTTTTTTATAATTCATCAATTCCACTCCAAACGATGTAAATGTCCTTCTTTTGTCATGTTTTCAAAATTGTTCTGTCTGAGTGCCTCATAAAGAACAATTGCCACCGAGTTTCCAAGGTTCAACGAGCGAATATCACCCACCATTGGAATACGAATGCTTTCCTCTTTATGATTTACCAAAATTTCCTCTGGTATTCCTGCGCTTTCCTTGCCGAACATAATATAACAGTCAGGCTCATATGCTACATCAGTATACACGTTGGGCGCTTTGGTTGTCGCCATGTAAATTTTGGCACCTGGATTCTTCTCCATAAAATCATTAAAATCAATGTATGTAGTTACATCCAAATCCTTCCAATAATCCATTCCGGCGCGTTTTAATGACTTTTCATCCAATCGAAATCCAAGTGGTTCTATCAGATGAAGTCGTGTATTCGTCGCAACGCAGGTTCTTCCGATGTTACCGGTGTTCGCCGGAATTTCCGGTTCAAATAAAACAATATTTAACATTTTTCTTCCCTCAAACGTGTAATAAAGTTCTCTAATCTGCCGATTGCTACCTTTAAGTCCTCAATTGAGTATGCATAAGAAATACGAAGGAAACCTTCTCCGCAGTCCCCAAACGCAG
>JAXJXL010000058.1:0-16929 GCA_036307525.1 Faecalimonas sp. | reverse complement strand
TGCTGAATAAATGTTTGTTTTTTTCTATTGAAACTCGTA
The DNA here is from genome assembly GCA_036307525.1 of Faecalimonas sp. Classification (GTDB taxonomy): domain Bacteria; phylum Bacillota; class Clostridia; order Lachnospirales; family Lachnospiraceae; genus Faecalimonas. Next base: position 16,890 of record JAXJXL010000058.1, on the reverse strand, counting down.
GAAAATATGATATAATAATTAGCGTAAATTCAAAAGTAAATAACAAGGATATGGTTTGAACAGTTGTAAACTTAGTAGAAGAAAGAGGGAATCCGGTTTGATTCCGGAACAACCGCCATTACTGTATTTGATGAAGGAGACATATTTCCATTGAAACATTGGGTAGCAATGCCGGTGTTTTGAGAAGGAATGCTCTAGGGTAACTTGGTTTACCACATCATAAGTCAGGAGACCTGCCATATCATTTGGGTTCAACACAAACTTTGGTGAGAAGAGTGCAACCGATTTATAGCTATAAGTTGGCTTTGAGAGGTGCATTCTTTTTTGTTTGCAAACATACTCAAAGTATCTTTTGTGTTGCTAGAAACGAATCGATTGTACTCTTTTGACCTGTGGTGGGTTGAAAGGGTATTTTTTATTGCAAAGGAGGGATGAGAGTGATATCAGAAGAAAAAAAGAACTGGGCGGTAGGGCTTTTGTGTGAAAAGGCAGAGGAATTGGGTAGACTTCCGAAGAAAGATGATTTCGATGAGATTACTCGTTCCCGACTAAAAGCTTTCCTCGGACCTTGGCCGAGAGCATTAGAGGCTGCCGGGTTGAAAGAGGCAAAGGATATGCCTAAAAAATCTAAAAAACGTAAAAAAGCAACAAAGAAATTCAACTAACAAAGGAGACATTTGAGATGAGAAAAAGAATTTTAAGTATTTTACTTGCCATTGTAATGGTGTTTACAATGATACCTTTGATGGCATTTGCTACGGAAGCAGAGTATGTTTACATTTCTGCCAGCCATGAGGGAGAATTTATTACTGATTCCAACGGAAATGCAATGGCGTATAGACCGGTTTCCTTGGACGAACTTGCTACCATTGATTTAGACACCTATGGTCTGAGCGATTATGTATATGACAAAGACGGCGACGGTAGCTACGAAATTACTGCTTTGCATCTGTACATATACACCCACGAAGTTATCTGTGGCTTGGATTGGGATGAAGTTAGCATAAGCGGCGGTGCAGGTAGTATCTACTTTGCAGGTGGACTGTTTGGTTTTGAGGACGAAAACCTGCGCTACAACTACAACGGCGCATACCCTGCAGATGAGAATGGTTGGGGCTTCACCGCAGATCAAATTGTTCTGTCTGAAGGCGACTATTTTGATGTTGCCCATTATAGTGATTGGATGTTCTATGCGGATTCTGCCTATGGCTTCCACTATTTCGCAAACGAAAACGACGAGATTGGTATTTCCTATGAAGCTGAAGCCGGAACAGACTTAACCCTGAAACTGCTCCGTGTTGGCGGTGGTATGGGAATGGGTGATACCCAAACAAACGTTGGTGGATATACGATTTCCTATGGACAGAACATTGGTACGGCAACCGGCTCTGTAACCACCGAGGATGACGGTTCTTTCACGGTTAATTTCCCTACTGCAGGTACTTGGTACGTTTGGTGTAACGGCGATTATGGCGTGGATATGGCGTCTGGAATCGTTTCCTCTCCTGCAAGTGCAACTATCACGATTTCTTCTAAAGAATCGGAATTGCCTCGTGAACCTCAAGATGTCAGCGCTGTTTTGAATGCTACAATGGCGGAAATGGCAAACACCGTTACAGCACCTGCTTTTGGTACAAATGCAGGTGAATGGACTGTCCTCAGCCTTGCTCGTGGTGAGTACTATGCCAAGGATAATGTTTACTTTGCCGATTACTATAATCGTATTGTAGAAACGGTAAATACAACTGCAGCATCCGTTAACTCGAATGGAGCGCTTCACAAAAATAAATCTACCGATAACTCTCGTTTAATCGTGGCTTTATCCTCCATTGGCAAGGATGCGACAGCAGTTGGCAATTGGAACTTGGTAGAGGCTTACAGTGCAAACGGATTTAACTGGATCAAGAAGCAGGGTATTAACGGTGCGATCTGGGCATTGATTGCGCTTGATTCCAACGACTATGCAACTACGGATACTACGATTCGTCAACAATGCATTGATTTCATTCTCGGTAAGCAGTTGGAAGACGGCGGTTGGACTCTGTCGGGTACTGTTTCCGACCCTGATATCACCGGCATGACTCTTCAAGCTCTTTACAATTACAGAGATCAGGAAGCGGTTGCAACCGCTTGTGCTGAAGCGATTACATGTCTTTCCGAAATGCAACTTGATAACGGTGGCATGCCTTATGGCGGAAGCGAAACCTCTGAAAGTGCAGCGCAGGTAATTGTAGCCCTTACTACGTGGGGCATTAATCCCGATACAGATAGCCGCTTTATCAAGAACGACAAATCTGTTGTAGATGCTCTACTTGCTCATTACGTAGAAGCTGAAGCAATGTTTGAGCATCAGGCAGGTGCCGGTTCTAATGCTATGGCTACCGATCAGGCTTGTTATGCGCTGGTTGCTTACAACCGCTTTATGAACGGCAAAACTGCTCTTTATGATATGTCTGATGTGACATTTGGAGATAAAGCTGAGTTTGTTGCAGGTAAACCTAAAGCTACATTGGGGCTTCCTTTTGAAATCACTGATGATATCGGCAAAACGTTCAATGCTACTATCTGTCTTGACCAATGGGACAATAGCGCAGGATACAAACTTATTGACTTTGTAATGAATGTTCCAGAAGGCTTAAGTGTAACTGACGTTACCACAGGCAATCGTCTGGATGGTGGTACTGTAAATTACAATTTAGAAGCCGATACCGGAAATCTTCGTGTAGTTTATTTTGATGCTAATAATCATAACAACATCACTCTTACCAATAATGAAAGTGGAAATGCATTTCCGGCATTATTCTTTACCGTAACCTTTAAAGTAGATTCTGTAAATGAGGGTGACAAGCTTGATATAAATATCAGCGGTATGTCAATTAAACTCACCTCCGATTCCACTGATACAAATTCAATGGTGATCGTAGATACTACAAAAGCTGCAGGTAATATTGAAGTTGTAAAAGGTATTTCTTACAGTGCTGTTTGCCTCTATACCGGTGATGATGTCGACCTTATTCCTTCCACCAAAAAGGCAGTTGCTGTTTCGGTAGTAGGTATAGAAAATGCAACCAAGCTTACATACAATGACGGCACGAATGAATATGAATTCAAGTACAGTACCGAGATTTCCGAAAAGACCGGCGTTGCAACCTACGTTGCTTTGGTGGACGCTTCTATTGATATGGCTCAATTTGTTGCAAAAGCAAACTTCACCTTTACAGAGGATATCGCAAGTGAGATTACTTTCGGTGATTCCAACGGCGACGGTATTATTAATGCACAGGATGCTCTTGTGGCTGTTGATACTTGGCTCCGCAAGACAGATGCGCCTACCGATGATGAAATCTTAGCGTTGAACGTAAACAGCGACGGTCGCATCAACACCTTCGATGCTTTGGGTATTGTTGAAGCATTTGTTGACAATAGTGAATATCTCGTTGTTACCAAAGCAGCAACTCTAAGCACAAACAACTAAGTAAATGTTTTAAGGGGTGGGAGAACACTCCCACTCCTTAACTCTTGTTTTAAAGGAGAACGATTATGAGCAAAAGAATAATAAAGTTTATCGGTATAGGCATCGGCGTTTTACTGCTTTTGCTGATACTTTTTCTTCTGTTAAGCGGTTGGGATAAGATAACAGGCGCAACGCCTACTCTTACCATTGAAACACCACAGAAAATCAACATATCCGAAACAGAAGAGTTTACTCTTGATGTAACGGTTTCTGCCTTGGGTGAAGCAATTTATCCAGCGGCAAGTATGAGTATTGCATTTGATTCTTCACGTCTTGAATTTATCGGTGTGGAAGAAGGTAATGTGTTCATTAGAGACGATGAAAGCGATATTTCACAAAAGCTTCCTAATTGGAGTTGCAACCCCAAGCAAAGCAACAAGTCGGGAAAAATCAATATTATGTATCTCGACACTACGGGCGGCAAAAATGCTTTCAGCAAGGAACTCTTAGCAGAAGATGATAATGTGGTGCTCCGCCTTACATTTCGTTTGCGCGGAAGTGTTCGCAGCGGTGACGTTTGTGATTTGATTTTTGATGATGCAGTGTTTGCTGCATCGGATGAAAACGAAAGCCTTTCAATGACTAGGAATACCTTAAAGGTCAGAAATGGAAAGATTGTGGTAGGTGAATAATTATGAAGCGTATAATCAGTGTAATTGTAACTTTTCTTCTGTTATTGTCCCTTACGGCGTGTGGCGGTAATTTTACAAAGGTAGATTTAAAAGAGCCGATTGCCATCCCCGAAAGTGGCATGATTGAAAAACGTGTATTTGATAAAATAAAGAATGAAAATGCTATTGCCACCTTTACAGGTGAATCTGGCGATATGAAATACGAATGGACTGTTTTTGGCAGTGACCTTAATCATACAAGGGATGTAAATCTGTCCCTTGGTTTAGAGAAAACCGAAAAAGGTATCAAAATCAAATTTTTTGAAATGGAAGACTTCGGTTTTCCTGCACTTTTATCAGTACAACTAAATGAAAAGTGGACGGCAAGCAGTGCTACTGCGTATAACGGGAAAGATGTGGTATATTCTGTTTCCATTACAGGAAGTAAGACAAGCATCTTGAATATTTCTGTCAATAAAATTGTAACTGAATGTGAAATACTTCCCGATGACATGATACTAACAGAAAATGCGCCTGCTAGCGATCCAAATAGCAATAAGGAAACAAGTAAAGACAATAGCGGTACTAATAAAACAGACAACTATCTATCAGGTGTAAAAGACTCCAATGACCGTATATATTCGGATGGTCAGAACAAAGGCAAGGACAAGTATGAAACCGATCCTGTACCTGAAGGAAAGCCATTACCAGTGGAACCGGAAAATCAGGAAATCAATAACAAAAAAACATATACCTGTACTTTTTCAATTGAGTGTTCAACAATACTTAATAACTTAAAAGACCTAGATCCTGATAAACGTGAACTTGTGCCTTCAAATGGTGTGATTTTAGCACCTACTAAGGTGACCTTCTACGAAGGCGAATCGGTGTTTGACGTGCTTCAGCGTGTTTGCAAGGAAAACGGCATTCATATGGAATCCTCCTGGACTCCTGTTTATAACAGCGCATATATTGAGGGGATCCACAATTTATATGAGTTTGATTGTGGCGAACTTTCGGGATGGATGTATCGGGTAAACGGTTGGTATCCTAACTATGGTTGCTCCCGTTATCAGCTTGTGGACGGCGAAGTTGTTGAGTGGCGTTACACTTGTGATCTTGGTAACGATGTTGGACGTGAAGGAACGTGGTAAGTATGATGCGAGATTTCTTTTCGGATTATCATCCGTTTATCAATTTTTTATACTTTGCATTGGTGATAGGATTTTCCCTTGTACTTGCGCATCCGCTGGCACAAGGGATTGCCCTTGTTTGTGCTATTGCGTACTCGGTAAGCGCTACCGGTAAAAAAAGTGTGCTGTTTTTGTTACGATATTGTTTGCCAATGGTGCTTCTTACCGCATTTATCAATCCTGCCTTTAATCATGAAGGAACAACGATTTTGTTGTATTTTTCAAACGGCAATCCTTTGACTTTGGAAAGTATTTTGTACGGCTTTTCGGCAGGTGTGATGCTTATAACGTTGTTGCTATGGTTCGCATCTTTTAACCGCGTGATGACATCGGATAAGTTTATTTATTTGTTTGGCAAGGTGATTCCTGCTTTGTCGTTGGTGCTTAGTATGTCTCTACGCTTTGTCCCTAAGTTCAAAACACAAATGGCTACTGTGGCGGAAGCACAGCGAAGTATTGGAAGAGATGTTTCCAGTGGGAGCCTCTGGAGCAGAACAAAAACAGCTATTGTCATCTTTTCCATTATGATTACATGGGCACTTGAAAATGCCATTGAAACCGCTGACAGTATGAAAAGCCGAGGATATGGGCTGAAAGGTCGAAGCGCTTTTTCTATTTATCGTTTTGATGAACGAGATAAATACACATGTATTTGGTTTTCTTTTTGTGGAGCGTTCTTGCTGGTGGGAACGATGCTGATGGCTTTCGGTTTTCGGTATTTCCCAAATATCCGCTACGCCCCGCTTGATATGACTACCATACCTTTTTATGGTGTTTATTTTGCACTTTGCATAACACCCGTCATTCTGAATTGGAAGGAGGAGAGAAAATGGAAAACTTCAATTTCAAAAATGTAAGCTTTTCTTATCCGGAACAAGAGAGAAAAGCACTTAATGATATCTCCTTTCAAATTTCGCAAGGTGAATTTTTGATTCTTTGTGGTCCTTCAGGATGTGGGAAATCTACGCTGCTTCGTCATTTAAAAACATGCCTGACACCTCATGGTGTTCTCACAGGCGAAATCCTTTTTGGTGGGAAACGCCTCGCAGAGACAAGCGAGCGTATTCAATCACAGGAAATAGGTTTCGTTTTGCAATCTCCGGAAAATCAGGTTGTAACTGACAAAGTGTGGCATGAACTTGCTTTTGGTCTTGAGAGTTTGGGATATGATACTCCTACGATTCGTCGACGTGTCGCAGAGGTTGCAGCCTTTTTTGGCATAGAAAATTGGTTTTACAAAAATGTGACCGAACTTTCAGGTGGTCAGAAACAACTTTTGAGTCTTGCATCAGTTATGGCGATGAGTCCGAAAATTCTGGTGCTTGACGAACCAACTGCACAACTTGATCCAATTGCCGCTTCAGAATTTTTGGCATTGCTTGGGAAAATCAACCGTGAACTCGGAATTACGGTGATTCTGACCGAGCATCGTCTAGAAGAAGCCTTTCCGTTTGCTACAAGAGTGATTGTAATGGAAGATGGCAGAATTGTATGTGATGATACACCTGAAAGAGTGGGACTTCATCTTCGGGATAAAGATAGTGGGATGTTTCTTGCGATGCCAACAGCAATGAGAGTGTGGGCTGGGCTAACAACCAACCTTGCATGTCCACTTACTGTTCGTGATGGAAGTGACTTTTTAACGGCGCGAGAAAAGGAAAAACCAATTTCACCATTAGCTGAAAAGCCAGACTATTTCTATGGGAATGAAATATCTCTGCAATGTGAAGAATTATGGTTTCGCTATGAAAAAGACTTGCCGGATGTTATAAAAGGATTTTCCATTACATTACATAAGGGAGAATTTTATGCTTTACTTGGTGGTAATGGTGCAGGAAAAACCAGCACTTTGAAAGTGATTTCAGGACTACGAACAGCCTATCGTGGTTCGATTCAGATAAATGGAAGGATCGGGATGCTTCCACAAAATCCGCAGGCACTTTTCGTAAAAAGGACGGTGCGTGAGGATTTATACGAGGCATTACGAGAACTAAAAATATCCAAAGAAGAAAAGAATAAGCAAGTTGCGCGTGTTGTTACGATTTGCGGTCTTGGGGAGTTCCTTGACCGTCACCCTTATGATATTTCAGGAGGCGAGCAGCAAAGAACTGCACTTGCCAAAGTGCTTCTCACAGCACCTGATATTCTTCTTTTGGACGAGCCAACCAAGGGATTTGATGCCGAGTTTAAAGTGACTTTTGCAAATATTATAGATAACTTGACAACGCAGGGTATCACTGTCCTCATGGTGAGTCACGATGTTACCTTCTGTGCGGAATACGCTCACAGGTGCGGTTTGTTTTTCGATGGAAACATTGTGGCAGAAGGTACTCCAAGAGAATTCTTTTCTGGTAACAGTTTTTATACAACCCCTGCCAACCGTATGGCAAGGCATGTGATTCCAGAGGCGATTACGGTAGAAGACATTATTACTTGTTGTGGTGGAACAGTTAAGGAGAAACGGCACACCATCAATGAAATATTGCCACTACCTGAGCCGCCCCCGAGAAGTGTGAATTTTAAACCGCAGCCTTTGAAATTATGGCGAAAGATACTTGCATTAGTTGCAGGAATGGTTGCTTTTGGTGTGTTCTTGTATGCAACCAGCATTACAGATTTGTCAGCCTTTGTTAACGTTTCGGGTATTAGTTCAGAAGGTAAAGAGCAACTTTCCCTTTATGCAGTGCTTTTTGTTGCATTGTCTGTCTTTTTGTTGGCAATTGGACGACGAAGCGAACCGCCGCTTGTGGTACAAACGCCGAAAGAAAAACGGAATTTAAGCAAGCGAACCATTGTCGCATCAATTGCCATATTGCTATTCATTCCACTTACGATATTTGCGGGAATTTTCTATATGAATGACAGGCAATATAATCTCGTGGCACTTTTGGTGTTGGTTGAATGTATGGTACCCTTTGTTCTTGTGTTTGAAGGACGAAAACCAAAGGCAAGGGAACTTGTTACCATAGCCGTTCTTTGTGCTATCGGTATTGCAGGCAGAAGTTTGTTCTTTATGTTGCCACAGTTCAAACCTATACTTGCCCTTACAATCATAGCAGGTGTTGCCTTTGGTGGAGAAACCGGATTTCTGGTAGGAGCTGTTACAATGCTTGCATCTAATATGCTCTTTTCGCAAGGACCTTGGACCCCATGGCAGATGTTTGCGATGGGTATTATAGGTTTTCTTGCTGGAGTTTTGTTCAAGAAAGGATGGCTTCGAAGAACCCGCGTTTCATTAGCCGTATTTGGTGCATTTACTGCTATTATCATTTATGGTGGTATAATGAATCCTGCCGCAGCATTTATGGTTTCGGCTGAAAGCATTACCTTAAAGACATTGTTAGCTTATTATATTACAGGATTGCCAATGGACTTGGTTCATGCTTTTGGAACTGCACTATTTATTATGATTGCCGCTGAACCTATGCTTGAAAAGATGGATCGAATCAAGGTTAAATATGGTTTGGTGGAATGAGATAAATTCTTTTCGTTCAAATTGATACTTACATTTGGGGGAATTTGTATGATATAATTCTCATAGAAACGTGTTGTTTTTAGTAAAAACGTAAGTCCAGTTTCTTATAAATTTTTGAAAGAAGGTGGAAATATGTTTCAAAAAAATGATACTGTTGTATATGGTGTACATGGTGTATGTAAGATTGAAGATATTACAATGAAGGAGTTTATGGGGAGTCAAAAAGAGTATTATGTTTTGAAACCAATAAGCGATTCGGCAGCAACGTTATATGTACCAATACACAATGAGAAATTGTTGGAAAAAATGAGAAAAATCCTTTCGAAGCAGGAAGTCTATCGTTTGATTGAAACTATGCCACATAAAGAAATATTGTGGTTTGAAAATGAAAATGAACGAAAAGAGCAATATAAAAGGGTTATTGCAAAAGGCGACCATAGTGAGTTGATTGGTATGGTTAAAGCGATTTATCTGCAAAAACAAAAGCGGGAAGCTGAGGGCAAACACTTATATATTTCAGATGAACGTTTTTTCAAAGAGGCAGAAAGGATTCTTTATGATGAATTTCAGTATGTTTTAAATATTGAAGAAGACTTGCTTCCGCTTATATTTTCAAAGATTGGAGAAAAATAAGAATAAATTCCCTGCGAAAATTCGTGGGGGATTTTTATGTTGAGGAAAGAGTGATATGTGGTATAATGTTTACATTATACCAGCGCCGAAACGAAGTGGAGTGCGCATCCGTGCGGAGCGTAGCATGTGCGAAGCACATGGTATAATGGGTGTGAAAGATTGAAACCAAATATAAAGGAGAAGAAGGAAACATGAGCAGTACAATAAGAGTTATGACTATAGAAGATAAACCGGCTGTTTTGGAAATGATGAAGATGTTTTATGCTTCGCCGGCAGTATTAAGCAATGGCTCAGATGAAATATTCTCTAATGATATAGACAATTGCGTTAATGATAGTCCTTATTTGGAAGGGTATGTCATTGAAGAGTCTAAACAGATACAAGGGTATGCGATGATTGCAAAAAGTTTTTCAACCGAATTTGGCAAACAGTGTATCTGGATTGAGGATTTGTATATTAAGGACAAGTACAGAGGCTTGGGTCTTGGGAATATGTTGATAGAATTTATTACAAAAAAATTTACAGATTGCATTTTCCGTTTGGAAGTAGAAGAGGAAAACGAAAGAGCCATTAAGCTATATAAAAAATGTGGATTTGAAGTTTTGCCATATATGGAAATGAAGAATAGAGGCTAGAGGTAGGAGTTTATTCCTACCTTTTTTGAAACCAATCTTATTTTTTGACGAGTATATTATTAGAGGGAGATTACCTATATAAGTCAAAAGTAAAGAGTTGGAAGGAAGGTGCTAGTAATGAAAAAGATATTTTTGCTAATATGCATTCTGTTTGTCATGGTATTAACAGGGTGCCAAGAGGAGGTATGTGACGAAAAGCCAGTTATTTATCTGTATCCGGAGAAAGAGATGGAAGTTAAGGTTCAATTGGATTATGATGGGAAATTGGTTTGTACATATCCGGAATATGACAATGGATGGAACGTGGTAGCGCAACCGGACGGCACCTTGTGTGATTATTCGGGAAAGACATATTCCTATCTGTTTTGGGAAGGAAATACGCATGCAACATATGATTTCAGTAAAGGCTTTGTTGTAAAGGGAGCGGAAACAGCAGAGTTTTTGGAAGAAAAATTGTCGGAAATTGGATTAAATGCAAAGGAGGCAAACGAATTTATTGTATATTGGCTTCCTAGAATGCAGGAAAACAAATACAATTTGATTACATTCCAGACTAAAGCGTATACAGATGTTGCCAAACTTCATATAACGCCAGAACCAGACAGTGTTTTGCGTGTGTTTATGGCATACAAGGAACTGGAAGCGCCAATCGAGATAGAAGAACCTGTAATTGCACCATTTGAGAGAAAGGGATTTACAGTTGTAGAATGGGGCGGAGCAGAAGTGAAATAGCGAGGATTTATAAAATGACGGATGAAAATATTGTTGCACTCTATTGGGAGAGAAATGAACAGGCACTTGATGAAACAAAGACCAAGTATGAACATTATTTGTTAAAGATAGCACATAATGTTCTTGCAGATTATGAAGATAGTAAGGAAAGTGTAAATGATACATATTTAGCAGCATGGAATTCTATGCCACCACATAAACCAAGCATTTTGTCTACATATCTTGGTAAGATTACCAGACGAATATCGATTGATATGTATCGTAGAAAAAATCGCACTAAGCGGAGGGCATCAGAGTATGCATTGTCTCTAACAGAACTGGATGATTGTTTGTCAAATGGCGGTACGCCGGAAGAATCAATGGAATTAAAGGCTTTAGCGGATGCAATCAATACATTTTTACGATCATTGTCAAAGGATGAGAGAAATCTCTTTGTAGGAAGATATTATTTTTTAGATTCACTGAAAGAGGCAGCGAGATATTGCGGAATGAGTGAAGGAAAAGCAAAATCTATGCTTTTTCGTACCAGATGTAATTTGAAAGCATATCTACAGAAGGAGGGATTTGACGTATGAACCAAGATAATATCCATGATGCATTGAATATGTTGGATGATGAATTGATTAACGAAGTAAGTAAACTTCGTGATATTAGGAAAAAGAGAAAAAACATGTCTCTGCGTTTGGGTGCGATAGCGGCTTGCCTGTGTTTGTTAATGGTTAGTGTATATGTATTTGGAAACGGGCAATTAAAACTTGGAGGAGCTGACAAAGGTTCGGCAATACAGGAAGATATGTCTATTGGGTCAGCAGATGGCACGGAAGATTTCGAAGATACAGATAAAAGCAGTGTTGGAACAAGCGCGGAAAACCAAAGTTCTAAACAGGAGGCAGCGGAAGACGAAAAAACATGGGAGAGAGTAGAAAGCAGTAAGAATTTTAGAAGAATTTCTTTGGCGATACCAACTGGTTGGAGGTATACAACTTCCATAGGGGGAGATGCGTCGTCAGAAGAGTTTGGCATAAGTTTTTGGCCGGAGGGAGAGAAAGACAGTGCAATCGATGTAGGGTATCATTCGGCTTGGGGTGTATGCGGAACCGGCTTAGAGCAAACCAAGATTACTTTAGGTGATTATAGTGCAGTACAAGGCACATATGATAATAAGGAAGTCTGGGACTTCATTCAGTTTCATGTCGAAGATACAAAAGGTTCTTATGTGGCATTGAGTGTCAGAGCAGAAACGTGGTGGGATGAATATGGCACAGAGGCTATGGAGATTCTCGCTACGATTAAGATAACAGAAGGAGTAGATGTGGAATATCTCGATTAGTCAAACGGAAGGAGTTGCTGACTATGAAAAAGAAGATTGTGATAGCTATTGTTGTATTTTTTATGCTAGTTCTTTTGATTCCTATTCGCATGCAGATGAAAGATGGCGGAAGCGTACAGTATAAGGCAGTGCTTTATACTGTGACAAAATATCATCAGATTACTATGGAGTGGGATGATGAAAATGAAGAGGTTGCAGATTCAGGCTATCGTGTTGGATGGGGAGTCAAGGTTTTGGGTCTTGAAATATTTAACAATGTTAAATATGTGTCTGATACCAAATCTAACAATTCAGCGCAAGACAAGCAATCAGATTTTTTAATGCGCTTGCCGGAGGATTATACATTAGAAGATGCAAGGATTGACGGATGTGTCTGCTTTGACAATGGGGATATAACGGAAGGGCAGAACATATGGGATGACTTTGTAGATGCAACGAATACTCAGGAGGAAGCGACTGTCAGACTTGCGTTCTATTATTCGTTAGACGAAGAACAATGTGCCCCAGAATATTATGAATCGGTAAAGGATGAATATCCGGTGCTGTATATTCAGGAACTAACATATAAAGACGATTCTTATACAATTCGCTGGTTTGAAGAGGGAGAAGAAATCAAGAAAACTTATAAATGTCTGATGAAATATGAAGGAGAACCGGGGTCTGAAACGGCGTTATATGAGTCGTATTTGAGATATGTGTTGACGAATGATAACACTGTGACTTGGGAGCAGATTTGGAGAGGTTTAGCAAGTTCAAAATTGGGTGATGCAATTGACCATCAAGTAGTATATCAGAAATACAATTACAACCATAACACGCAAGAATATTGCAATGCAAAAGTGTTAGAAATATATGAGGATTGCTTTTTGGCTGAATGTTTGGATGTGACAAGCGGACTATTAAAGACTGGCACAAAAGTAATGGTGACTAAAAAGGTTGTAGCGACAGCAGGCGTACCGGAATTAAATACGGGAGACAATATTCGAATTGTATATAATGGGTTAAAGAGAACAAAAACTGAAGAAATGAAGATTGTGTATGCTATCTATCATTTGGATGAGGAAGGTGAAATTATTTCACAATAAAGAAACGAAAACACTAAAAATGTAATTATGCTTAGTGTTATTGAGAGTGAACATAGGGTTTGTTATAATAAAAGGAACAAGAAAGAGGTTTTTATGGACGGAGGTGTTCTGTTATGAAAAAGAAAATCATTATGTTAATTTCAATAATCATTCTTTTGATAGCATCATTTTTAATCGGTACAGGCTTTCGGAAAAGAACGGATGTCGTATTAGGTGATTTTGCTGTATCAGAAGATGGTTCGAAAATAACATTACATGTAGGTGTAGCATCTTCTATGGGATATATTAGAAATTTTAAAGATAAGGGTGGTGGCGTTAAATCACATTATCTTACATTCTATTCTACCTTTGGCGGGTTAAATAGTTCTTTGGGTTCTAAAAAAACATTCACGTTAGAACTAATGCCAGATGACACTGAAATTTATTTTAATCGTGCAGGTGGAGGATATGAATTGGTTTTAGTTAAAAACGAAGAAACAGGTGAATGGGTAAGACCAATTGTAATCGCTACTGGGAAAGACCAAGATTGGGGTATTACTTTAACCGCAGAAAATGTTACACCAACAAGTGCAACAATTAAATGCACTCAATCTGGAGGAGAACCAACAGGAAAACTATATACGGGCAGTCGGTATATTTTAGAAACATGGAAACAAGAGTATGGATGGCAGGCAGTACCATGTTATGCAGAGATTTTTTGGACAGAAGAGGCTTGGGTGATTTCCAAAGATAGGGTAACAGAATGGGAAGTTAAATGGGAAAGATTCTATGGGAAACTTTCAGAAGGCAAATATAGAATTGGTAAGGAAATCATAGATGTCAGAGATACTGGTGATTATGACAAGGTAATTTACTATGCAGAGTTTGAAATAACAGAATAAAACATAGAGGGTGCAAATGATAGAGATTGTTTTTAGTGAAAGTGCAGGCGGAAGTCTAAAAGTAGCGCAGCATTTTAGAGAAGGAAAATATCGAGGGGTTAGTACCGTTATTCTCGGTCATTCAGATGGGAGTACACCAACACAAGAAGAATTAGAACAAGCAAAACAGGAGTTTGAACGAAAAGAACAAGAGGCATGGGAAAAGGCTGTTCCGTTAGGTGGAAGGTCATCAGATGTTTTTTGCCTTGCATTTTCGTTAAGTGTTGGAGACATTTCAGAAACTATTCCGGGAACACAAAGGAAAGAAGTGATAGAAAATCTTTATGTGAGATGTTATCCAGAATTTGATGATTTCGAGGCTCAGGAATTAGTCAATAAAGTTGGAGAAAATCTGGAGACTATATCAAAAAGACTGCAAGAGGGGGAAGCAATACGCATTTGGTACAGTGATAATCCAGATGAACTTTGCGGAATGTATTGGTTTATGAGTTGGCTGCGCCGGTTTTACAAAGAACTATCCCTAAAAGTATATCTTGTTAAATTACCGGAGTATGAAGAAAAGGATGATAATACAATCGTTCAAAAGTATACATGGGGCGATGTTGGACCAGAAGAATGGGGTAAGTATGTATCATTGCAAAAAGAGGTAACGGAAGCATTTGTGAAGATGTGTGCAATGCAGTGGAATATATTGCAACAGGAAAATGCAAAACTACGTGCAACATTAAATGGGAAATTGGTGAGCGTATCGGAGGATATATATGATTATTATATCTTGCAGGAAATAAGTAGTTGCGAAGACCAATTTAATGAAGCAAGGTTAATTGGTACAGTACTAGGAAAGTATCAACTAGGGATTAGTGATAGTTTTATTCATTCGCGAATCGAAAATATGGTAAACCAGGGACGATTAGGAGTTGTGAAAGTGGCAGAGAAGGATAGACCTATATATAGTAGAATATTAAGACGAGTAAAATGATGATTCTTAAGAGAATGTTAAGTAGACACTAGCGCTTTACCATGCTAAAATATAAGCAGATATAATGCAGATGTGCAACTGCCGCGGGAGGAATGTAAAATGAAGAGACGAAAATGGACGCAGAAAGAAGTCGGCGACTGGCTTAAGAAACATCATGCACTCATCTACTTTAATCCAAGCGATAAGAATTTGTTTGTACGTAAGTATTATGGTATCGGATGGATTATGAATCTCGGAAATCCGTGGGCGTATGCCACCGTGATAGGAACGGTTGTTATCCTGTTACTTATCAGTCGCATCCTATAGTGTTTAGGGGGAACAATGATGAAATTACATAAGGTGATAAAAAGACTTATAATCATTTGTTTTTGTCTAGGAGTAGCAGGGTTACTTGTCTTAATTGGCATTAATGTACATGTGAAAGGCGCGGTAAAAGACAGAATAGTAGAATCCGATGGTCTTCCTGATGAAGAGTTTGACTGTATTATGGTATTAGGATGTCAGGTTAAAGAAAGCGGAGAACCAAGCCATATGCTTCGTGACAGGCTGCAGAGAGGTGTGGAAGTTTATGAACTTGGTGCATCAGAAAAACTTCTTATGAGTGGCGACCATGGAAGAACAGATTATAACGAAGTAGAAACAATGAAACAGTATGCGATAGATGAAGGTATTGATTCGGAGAACATATTTATGGATCATGCCGGATTTTCGACATATGAAAGTATATACAGAGCAAAAGAGGTGTTTGGTGTCAAGAAGATGGTAATTATTACGCAGGAATACCATTTATATCGGGCACTTTACATAGCAGAAAAACTTGGAATCGAAGCCTACGGAGTGGCTTCTGATTATCATATCTATGCCGGACAATCTATGAGGGATTTGCGCGAAGTATTAGCAAGAGCCAAAGATTTTGTCACAACAATCGTAAAACCGGAACCGACTTATCTGGGCGATTTCATCGACATACACGGTGACGGGAATGTTACAAACGACTGACATAAGAGAGGGGAAAGTCAGTTTTTGAAGGACTATTGACAGTGACACACAGGCAGGACTTTTATTGTGGCAGTTGTCATGGTAGAAGTCTTTTTTTGTTACCCTCATCTACCACAAGAACTTGCAGAAAGAGAGGAAATAAGTGATGGCAAAATTAGAAAGAACATTGAGTGGAGATTTCAATCAGCTCATTAAGAAAATTGAAAACGGTATTTTAAACGGCAGCATGTCAGCATCACTTGAAGATTCCAGTGATTTTTATAGCGGGGATGCCAGATGCAGTGTCAGAGTGTTTGAACGATACAGTTATGCCGGAGGAAACCGTGTCAGTATGAATGTGACACTGTTTCAGAACGGAAATGACGAGATTCGCCTTTCGGCGATTACATCCGGCGGCAGTCAGGCGGTATTGTTCAAGATAAATACCTGGGGTGAGGAAGCCTTTTTAGACAAACTAAGGGAGATTTTGTAGGAGGTGCGAAGTATGAAAGGTAAAAAACGATTTGAAATGATATATAGACAGGGAACAATGAATGTAACCGAAATTTGGGTAGATACAGAAACTGGAGTAAATTATATGTTTCAGCAAGGAGGATACGCAGGCGGATTAACACCCCTCCTTGACAGAGATGGAAAACCGATTATATCACCGGTGATTAACAAGTAGCGAAGGGAGAGACAAAGATTATGGAAAAAAGATTATATAAAAGCAACACAGATAAAAAATTAGATGGCGTATGTGCGGGGATTGCCAACTATTTTAACATTGATCCGACACTTATCCGACTTGCGTGGGTGATTTTCACTTTAGCCGGCGGATGCG
>JAXJXL010000057.1:0-7231 GCA_036307525.1 Faecalimonas sp. | reverse complement strand
TTTATAATAATGCGTAGAAAAGAGGGAGGCTGTGGATAAAACTGCGGAAACTCAAGCAGAAAATATATTGTCAACTTTCGCATCATTGTGCTAAAATATACGCATTATCGAAATAGGGGTATGAATATGAGTCTGAAAATTCCAATTGAAACTTCCGCAAGACACATCCATGTCAGTGAAGAAGACTTTAAAAAATTATTTGGCGAAAATGCAGAGTTGACTTATGTACATGAATTAAGTCAGCCAGGACAATATTTATGTAAAGAACGTGTTACAATTGTTGGCCCACGAGGCAAATTTGAAAATGTTGCTATATTAGGACCTTATCGTAAGGAAACACAGATTGAGTTATCTATGACAGATACGAGAAAAATCGGTGTGCCTGGTGTTATTCGCCAATCCGGCTATACTGACGGGACTCCAGGATGCTCTTTAATCGGACCGAAGGGTACGATTGAACTTGAGAAAGGTGTTATCGTTGCAAAGCGCCACATACATATGACTCCACTGGAAGCAAGTCGTGCACGTGTACGAGATAACGATGAAGTATTTGTTATCACAGAAAGTTACGAACGTGGACTGATTTTTGCAGACGTGGTAGTTCGTGTGAGTCCATCCTTTAAGCTTGCAATGCATGTAGACACTGATGAAGCAAATGCGTTTGCCAGTGACGAGGCACCAACCGGTGCAATACTCAAACTGTTTGATGGACAGACATACAGCCTACAGCAATGGGCTGATGAGATTCAATCAGGAATCAATCGATAATGGATAGGAGGAATTAATTATGAGTAAAATTGAAGAAGTAAGAAAAGCCATGGTAGATGCCATGAAGGCAAAAGACAAAAATACAAAGGATGCGCTTTCCGCATTATTAACAGCGTTAAAAAACAAAGCAATTGATAAGAGAGCCGATTTAACTGAGGAAGAAGAAACTCAGGTCATCATGAAGGAAATTAAACAAACAAAAGAATCCTTAGAAATGACACCTGCTGACCGCACAGAATTGATTGAAGAATTCAAAAAACGTATTGCAGTATTAGAACAATTTGCTCCAAAGATGCTTGATGCTGATGAAATCAAAGCGATTGTTTCCAGTGTACTTGCAGACCTTGGAATCGATGCTCCTACTGCAAAAGACAAAGGACGTATCATGAAGGAATTAATGCCAAAGGTGAAAGGCAAAGCCGATGGCAAATTGGTAAATGAAATCGTTGGTTCTCTCATGGCATAACTAAAACCGACGCAAACTGCCGAACCCATAAAAGCGCTACAACAAATGAGGAGATACGGAAAATCCGTACCTCCTTGTTTTTTGATTACTATTCAGCTTTATTTTCTGTTGAATCTTCTGTAGTACTCTCAGCTTTGTCGTCTGTTTTATCGTCTGCACTATCTGTAGCGCTATCCTCAGCTTTGTCGTCTTCTTTTGGCTCAACTGTAGAAATCTTCAGTCCCTCTAAAGTGATTTTATCCCAAACCTTATCGTTTACTTTGATTTTAGTGTCTTCTACCCATTTTTCAACAGTTTCTTTGTAGAATTCATCTTTGCGTTCTTCGATGATTTCTTTCTTTTCAGCTTCTGTTGCATCTTTATCTAATAAACTTGTAACCTGAGCTACATAAATTGCTGATTCACCTTCAATAACTTCTGTAAATCCGTTCAATTCCAATTTATCTGCTGCTTTCACCAATTTTTCATCCAAATCAGATCTGTCAACACTGAATGCAGCTTTTGTTGCGGTTAATTTCTGCTCTTTTGCGTAGGCTTCTAAATTACCATTCGCTTTTGCACCGTCCAATAAAGCCTTTGCATCTTTTTTCAGCTTCTTAACTTCATCATCAGACAATTCACTTGTTTGACCTGTACTGCTATCTTGTTTTACTGTATCATATTTTACATAGTACATAATCTTTTGGTCAGCTTCACCATCTTTTACTTCCGGTGTATGTGATGCTTTTACAGCCTCATACATCTTTTGACTAATTGTAGCCAATCTTAAATATTCTGTTGCATATTCGCTAGATACTTTTTCGTTTACTTCATCAGAGTTAGCTTTTGCAAATGCTTTTGCTGCTTCTTCAATCTTAGCTGTTTCTTCTTCTGTAAGCGCTACTTTGTAATCTGCTGCATGCGCATCAAGAACGTATAACTGTTGAAGAGATTTTAAAGTATCTTCTTTCATGCTTTCTTCGTATGTCTTACCTTCTTCTACTTCCATGTCCCATTCCATTGCATAGCCATATGATTGGTACATTTCCATCTGCTGTTCCATCATAGATTGTTGGTATCTTACAAAAAAGTTTGCTACACCAAGTTCAACCTTCTTGTCACCAACTGTCATAACGATTTCTTTGTTATCGATTGGTTTTTGTTTTTGGCAACCAACCAATCCTGATATAGAAAGCGCTGCCACTGCAACGAGTGCTACTATCTTTTTTAATGATTTCATGAATAAATCCTCCTTCGTGCTTCTAACACAGTATTATAACTCTTTTTTCCTAATCAAGCAACGTTTTTATGCTATTTAACACATTTTTCACAAGCTCTAAAACATCCTCGTCCTTTTCTTTTTTGTTTTTAGCAATCTTTTTATAGGTAAAATATGGATTCGTGTCTACAGTAAACTTTAAATTCCCCTTATACATCTCAATCATAGGAGCAATTTTTTCAACCTTCACCTTTGCCTTCTCATACATAGTAAATTTAATTACATCACCCTTCTGCTCTACACTGACAACATATGCCTGATGAGCCAATGCTTTCAGAAGTGCAATGTGAAGAAGCTGTTGGACCTTCCTCGGCACATCTCCAAAACGATCTATCAGCTCCTCTAGCATGTCATCCATTTCCTCTTCATTTTCAATGGACGCGATACGTTTATAAATATCTAGCTTCTGATATTCATTTGGAATATAAGATGCCGGAATAAATGCATCCACATTCAAGTCAACCGTTGTTGTATATGGTTCCTCTTCCAGTTCCCCCTTCAAATGCTTCACCGCTTCATTCAGCATCTTGCAATACAAATCATATCCTACCGCCTCCATATGACCGTGTTGCTCAGCCCCCAAGAGATTCCCTGCACCACGAATTTCCAAATCTCGCATGGCAATCTTAAATCCGGAACCCAAATCTGTAAATTCACGTATGGCGGCAAGTCTTTTTTCTGCCACTTCACGAAGCAATTTGTCACGGCGATACATCAAAAATGCATATGCCATACGGTTTGAACGTCCTACACGTCCTCGAAGCTGATACATCTGTGATAATCCCAATTGGTCCGCATCATGAATAATCATGGTGTTTGCATTGGAGATATCCAAACCCGTTTCAATAATCGTGGTGGAGACAAGCACATCAATTTCTCCGTTGATAAAGTCCAGCATGATACTTTCTAATTTGTGTTCTCTCATTTGACCGTGAGCATATGCCACTGTTGCCTCAGGAACCAGTTTTTGAATTCTATCTGCTATTTCGTCAATATCCTTGACTTTATTATATACATAGTACACTTGCCCTTGACGCGACAATTCTCTCTGAATGGCCTCGCGCACCATTTCATCATTATATTCCATGACATAGGTCTGAATCGGCATACGGTCATTTGGCGCCTCTTCTAAAACACTCATATCACGAATTCCAATCAAACTCATATGAAGCGTTCTTGGAATCGGTGTTGCAGTCAGTGTTAACACATCCACATTTTCCTTCAGCTTTTTGATTTTTTCTTTATGCTGAACACCAAAACGTTGTTCTTCGTCTATAATTAAAAGGCCCAAATCTTTGAACTCTAAATCATCACTCAGGACACGATGTGTTCCTATAATGATATCCACCAGTCCTCTTTTTGTATCCTCGACGGTCTTCTTTTGCTGTGCACTGGAACGAAATCTGCACATCAAATCCACACGCACCGGAAATTCCTTCATACGTTGCATAAAGGTATTGTAATGTTGTTGTGCAAGCACTGTTGTCGGCACCAGGTACACCACCTGTTTATTCTCCTGCACGGCCTTGAAGGCAGCACGAATAGCAATCTCCGTTTTGCCATATCCAACATCACCGCAAATCAGACGGTCCATAATCTTCGTGCTTTCCATGTCACGCTTGACTGCTTCAATGGCAAGCAATTGGTCCTCTGTCTCCTCAAACGGAAACATCTCCTCAAATTCCCTTTGCCAAACCGTATCCTCCCCGTATACAAAGCCCGCCTTTTGCTGTCTTGCCGCATATAATTCTACCAAATCCTTAGCAATCTCCTTGATTGCCCCTCGCACCCGGCTCTTGGTTTTATTCCACTCCTGACCGCCCAAACGATTTAGCTTCGGCTTCTTTGCATCCGCACTGGCATATTTTTGAATCAAGTCCAGCTGGGTGGCAGGAATATAAAGATTGCCTCCCCCTGCGTAAGATATCTTCATGTAATCTTTTGCCACTTTGTCAATTTCTATTTTCTCAATACCCTGGTAAATTCCAAGTCCATGATTTTCATGCACCACATAATCACCGGCTTTGAGCTCCGCGAAATTAAGAATTTTCTGACCTTCATAGGTCTTACGTTTCTTTTTTTTCTTTGTCTTTCCGAAAATATCTGTTTCCGAAATCACCATGAACTTTAGCATCGGATATTCATATCCTTCTGTCACATGTCCATACGTAACCAGAATTTCGCCCTCGCCAACCTCACGTTCAACATCCTCGCTATAAAAACTGCTCAAATTATAATCCCGCAAATCCTCTGCAAGACGTTTTGCTCTCGTTCTGGAACCCGATAAAAGCACAACCCGGTATCCCGTCCGTTTCAAACGTTTTAAGTCTCTGGTTAAAAGTTCAAAACTATTGTTGTATGGATTCACGCTCTTACTCTGCAAATGAAAAACTTCTTGTGCTTTTAACTCCTTGCATTTCATTTCTAATGCAGAAAATGCAACACAATGGAAGTGGCTCATCTTATCTGCCACTTCTTTTGCTGTAAATAGCTTCATTTCTTCGTCCGAAACGTCATATCCACTCTCCATACGATTGGCTTGGGCCTGCACGAATTCTGCTGCAACCCCTTCACCCGTTTCTATCAGACGAACCGGTTCATCCAGAAACAAAATCGTTTTATCCAAATCAAAATAGTCCAAAAAAGATACCCGTTTAGCCTCTTCCTCCGGGAAATCACTGGCAGGATATATGGAAATTTGTTCCAAATTTTCGATGGAGCGCTGGCTTTCCACATCAAAGGTACGGATAGAATCAATCTCATCTCCCCATAATTCAATACGAATAGGAACCTCTTCCGTCAATGGATAGATATCCAGAATCCCCCCTCGCACAGCGAACTGTCCCGGTCCAGAAATCTCTTCTTCCCTATCGTAGCCCAAAGATACCATATCTCGTTTCAACTGTTCGAAATCAACCATGTCACCAAGCTTAAAAACACAGATTCTTTCCCTCACCATATGAAGGGGCAACAGTGCATCCATAAATCCATCAAAACTGGTTACCACTGTCACATTTTCCTGCTCCATCATTGCCTGGAACACTTCCATCCGCTGCTTCATCAAATATTTTCCACGTAAATCTGCCTGGTAAAAAAGTAAATCCTTGGCCGGATAGAGATAGACATTGTTGTCTAAAAAGCGATATTCCTCATATATTTGTTTGGCTTTCATCTCACTAGAAGTAGCGATGATTTTGAAATCAAAACCATCGCCTAGTGCATACATCATATGTGTCTTTTGAGAATTCACACAGCCTGCAAACTGCAAAATTCCCTTCTCTTTCTTGCATTTCTTCTGAACCGTCTCGAATTCCGCCAGTTCCATAAGTGGTGCTCTGAAAGCCTTCATATTTACTCCTTCACGACTTTTTTGTTAAATTCGTTCATAGCCGCATCAACCTCACCCTGCAGCATCATTTCCACAGCATTCACTGCTCTTTCATATCCTTCCTCCATCTGCTCTTTTTCCACTTTAGAAAAATGTCCGAGCACATAATCGACAAGGTCATAATCCTTTGGTTTCTCACCAACTCCCACCTTGATTCGGTGGAATACATTTGTTCCTAAATGCTGAATAATATTCTTAATTCCGTTATGGCCTCCCGCACTTCCCTTTTTGCGAATACGGAGTTGTCCCACATCCAAGCTAACGTCATCAAAAATAACCAGAAGTTCTGTTTCAACGTCTACCTTGTAAAAGTCCAAGACAGAACGCACACTCTCACCACTTAAGTTCATATAGGTCTGTGGTTTCACCAGGATAACCTTTTGTCCTCCAATGATACCTTTCCCGCAAAAAGCACGGTGTTTGCGTTCTGTAACCGATATATTATATTTGTCCGCTATTTGGTCTATTACATCAAATCCCACATTATGACGGGTACCTGCGTACTCATTTGTCGGATTGCCAAGTCCTACGATAATAAACATATTTACACCTCGTTTCGCTTTTATCTCCTATATTTTACAAGAATGTACTTCGTTTGTCACGCAAAACCAATGAATAATTTTCCTTTTCCCTACATACACTATAAAAAAAGAAATTTCATCCATTTAGGAGGCACTTATGAGTTCTAAGACAAGAATTGTGGTCTTGCACATGAAAGAGATTATTTACACTGCTGTGTTTGCCTTACTTGGCATTTTATTAATTATATTATTAGCATTTATGTTTTTTCCAAAACAAAAAGATTCCAAAAAACATGAACAACGCTATATCCCGGGAATCTATACCTCTACAATCACACTGAATAACACCACATTGGAAGTAGAGGTTGCCCTTGACAGTTCACACATCAACGCCATTCGTTTCACTAATTTAGACGAATCTGTTGCCACCATGTATCCACTGGCGCAGCCGACCATTGAATATATTGCAGAGCAAATTTACGAAACCCAATCCTTGGAAGATATTGCATACAGCAAGGACAGTCCATATACCTCACAGGTCATCTTAAACGCAATTGAGGAAGCCATTGAAAAAGGAAAAACAGACTAAAGTTTAGTTTACTTTACGCAGTATTTGTGGTACGATTTTAGAAGATAAAAATTCTAAAGGAGAAACGGAAAAATGAACAACCAAACAAAAGATGGCATTTATAATGTCAAAGAACTTGGAACCGGAAAAACAATCGTTCTCGGACTTCAGCACATGTTTGCAATGTTCGGCGCAACCGTTCTGGTTCCAATACTCACAGGCTTGGATGTTTCTACGACTCTGTTATTCGCAGGTTTAGGAA
>JAXJXL010000056.1:0-3618 GCA_036307525.1 Faecalimonas sp. | reverse complement strand
TTGGTTCACTCCATCGATACCTAACGTCAGGATATCTTCAGGAAGTGGTGCTGCTTTAAGGATTAGCATTCCGCTCTTGGCATCCGGCTTGCCGATTGGGATACGATGAAAACAAACCGCTTTGCGAACAAGGCAATAGTCTATCTTCTGAACTGTGAGAATGAGAAGCTGCCAAAGGAAACGATTGTGGCAGCTGAACTATAGAAAGAAAAACCGCTGTATTTTCCACCCTACACGGGAAGAATAATTACAGCGGTTTTTATTCGAGGGATTTCAGACTATGTAGAATCAATATGTGATTATCTGTTACGCCTTGGCGATCAGTATGGGAAAGATCTTTTTATTTTCCGTATTGTCACCTCTTATTAGCAGAAAAATCTGCCGCTTCCGCTATCCACCGCATCAGTTCTACATCGATTTCATCCACATTTCCCACCATCACATGGTGCGTCCAGCGATTTGGATAGGGCTCCGTCGCTACGTCGATTCTTGGAGAATCTATCCGATAACCCAGTCCGAACGTAATTGTCATCCAGATTTCTGGCCGATTCTTTGCCTTGCGGCAGGGATTAAAGGACACAAAAGCGAATCCTCGTTTGTTAGCAAAGGTAATCTGGGTTTTTGCGACCTTAATTTTTACTTCCGGAATCTGTGTCAGAATCTGATCTTCCAGTCGTTCGTAAAGGGGAAGAGCATCCATATGCTCCCCAAAGAAGAAAAGAATATCACTGTTCATGGTTATTCTACCGTTTCTTTCTTGGGACGGAAGAAATCTACCGCAAATGTCAGGAAGTCTGTCATCAGCGGGATGTAGGTTGCAAGAAAGACACCGAAAGCCCCGGCTGCGACAGTCTTTTTGTGCTTGACCGGAACCAATACTCCCAACAGGATACCAATGGAGCAAAGGCAGAATTTAAGACCCGTAAGCATTTTCCAATCTCTCGATTGAATGTAGTGGTCTGCACATCTAAACAGTTGTTTCATCGTAAAAACCTCCTGTGTTTCTGAGATTATGACAGATATGAGAAGCTACAATACTATCTACAACATATTACATTTCTTTGCCTGCCCACCGATTCTTTGCAAGGAAAATTGATAGGAAAGTAATCACCCCTGAAATCAGCAGGAACATAAGGGAGATACCATCTTTAGCCACTGCATATACATCAAAGTATTTTAGAGGTGTTAAATAAAACAGAGCCGGAATACACAAATATTCTGCCACAAAATAAATACAGTAAAATACTATTAAAGCGCCAAAGCCAAAAAGCATAGCCTGTTTGTAGGATTTGCAGAGACTGGATACCCAAAAACCAATCGAGTATAATATGATTTCCGTCAGAAAAAGCCCAACAGTTGTCAACAGAGCCGCATTCTTTTGATCCAGTCCACCCAGAGGAGCGATTGCAGTATAGTAATTACATACACCGCTGACAGCTGCAAGAATAAATAAATTACATACGTTGGCGGCAGCTTTTCCTATAACAATCTGATTTCTGCCTAAAGGTTTTGTGAATAGGTATTCTGCTGTTCCTTGCGTTTTTTCTTTTGCAATGCTTGAAATGCCCAGATAAATCGCATAGGAATAAGCGAGGATTGCCACCCAAAAATAAATACAGCCATACCAACCCAATGCAGTGTTAAGATCTTCACTAACACCAAACATCACCATCAAAATTCTTGGAAAGTCGTTTAGCATTTCTACCAGAATCGGTAAGCTGTCTTTTAAGGAAAGATACTCTATGTACGCAAAGACACAAAGAAGAATGATTATTCCAAGCCATATCAACAGTATTTTCCTTGTAAGTTTCAGTTCCTTTTTTATCAATGATATCATGTTGTTCCCCCCCTATACTGCTAATTTAATGTCTTTCTTCATCAGAATCTTACGAGACAGGAAGAAAAATACAGTGAGTAGAAGCACATACCACAGAAAATAATCCCATTCATAAAAAGAGTTCTCATGAATGTGAGCTGGATGAAAAAACGAAAATGGAGAGAGGTAACTTATTATTCTGCTTCCAATCGTTCTTGAAAAAGCTGTAATACAGTATCCCATAAACACAGCCAAAGATGCTGTCAGCAAAGGAGAACGATTGTTAGGATGCCAGCATCCTAACAATACTCCCATCCCTCCAAAAATCAAAGTAACAAGTGGGAAGGAGCCAGCCAACAGAATAAATTCTAACATAGAGAAGCCAGATTCATACACAATCATTGCTATAAAAGACGCAAGGATATATGCAGCACTCGTAATGCATGTGCCGACAAGTAGACAAAGCACCTTTCCTTTATAAATTTGAATACGCCCGCAGGGTTTTGTGAACAGGTATTCTGCTGTGTTTTCGGTACATTCTTTTGTAAACAGGGATAAGGCAAAGTGCATCCCGAAAATTCCGCCTGCCAAAGCAAAAAACGCATTAAGAAATCCATACATTCCCAGAGGTTCCAAGAGCAGTGCGAGAGAGATGCCGACAGTTTCAAAGAATCCACCCTCTGCAAAGTTTTTAGGCAGAAGCTCTGGCGTTTCAATCATGCTGTAATAGACAGGTATCATAGAGAAAATACAAACGGCAAGGGAAAGACCCCAAATCAGAATATATTTTCGACTACGTTTCCACTCATAATGAAATACAGTCATAGTGTCACCTCTCATTCGTAATAATGAAGAAAGATCTCTTCTAAAGACGGTTCTTCAATCAGAATATCAACCAAAGGTAGTTTATGTAGTTTTTCCATGATGGTCATAACATTGCCATTAAACATAAAAGAAATGGAATTTTGATTCTGTTCCAGGTTGGCAATTCCTGGGATGTCGAAGAACTGCGCAGGGACAGGCTCCTCGGTGGAAAGCGAAATCTTTTTATACCCGTTTTCACGCAATTCCTTCATGGACTGTATAGCAATGAGACGACCTTCTCTCAGAATACATACACGATCACATAGCTTCTGCACTTCGCTCAACACATGAGAGGAAAACAGAATGGTTGTTCCACGGCTGTTTTCTTCTCGAAGAATTTCATAGAATGTCTGTTGGACGAGTGGATCAAGGCCGCTGGTAGGCTCATCCAGAATCAGAAGTTTTGGAGAAGGTAGTAAAGCGGACACGATGCCAACTTTCTTTTTGTTGCCTAAAGACAAATCTCCGATTTTTCTGGACAAATCCAGATTCAGTCTCTCAGCCAGTTCTTCTATTCTGTCATGGCAGTTAACACCATACAGATCTGCAGTATATTGTAACTGCTCTTTCACTTTCAAATTATTATAATAGCAATTCTCGCTGGGAAGATATCCCACGTTCTTTGCGATTTCTGCAGCATGCTGCGTACAATCAAGGCCGAAAATCGTAGCATTGCCGCTTGTGGGTTTGAGCAAGCCCATCAAAGTGCGAATTGTTGTTGTTTTACCAGCACCATTAGGACCGATAAAACCAAAGATTTCGCCCGGCAGAACGGAATATGTGAGATTTTCAATACCTCTGTGCTTTCCATAACTTTTTGTCAGTCCATCTAACATTATCACCGCTTGTTTCATAATAAATATTCCTCCTTGTAGAAATAATATTTTAACATTTTCAGAATATTCTCCATTTCGCACACGATTCTATCAAAATCTGAC
>JAXJXL010000055.1:0-12201 GCA_036307525.1 Faecalimonas sp. | reverse complement strand
GCTTATTAAAGTGCCGCTATTCACGTGATTTCCATTTTTCTTCGCTCAAAAAATTGGC
Source organism: Faecalimonas sp. (assembly GCA_036307525.1). Lineage (GTDB taxonomy): Bacteria > Bacillota > Clostridia > Lachnospirales > Lachnospiraceae > Faecalimonas. The sequence continues at coordinate 12,143 of JAXJXL010000055.1, read as the reverse complement.
CGATTGTTATCTTGGGTAGAAGTATTCAATTTTTAATTACAGATTGCGGAAACTCAAGTTTGCTACAGTAAATTAGTCTTCAAAAATATAGCATTACATGATATACTGTCATCATTGAAACCTAGAAAGGATATATACTCATGGCTTTTGATGGCATCACAATTGCAAATCTAGTAAATGAATTAAAAGAGACGCTTTTAGACGGAAGAATCAATAAAATCGCGCAGCCGGAAGCAGACGAACTTTTGCTCACTATCAAAACAACAAATGGGCAAAAGCGACTCTACATGTCTGCAAGCGCCTCTCTTCCACTGATATATTTAACCGAAACAAATAAGCCAAGTCCGATGACGGCGCCGAATTTCTGTATGCTCCTGAGAAAGCATATCAACAATGGACGCATTACAGCTATTACGCAGCCAAAGTTAGAACGTATTATTCAGTTTGAAATTGAGCATCTGGATGAGCTTGGCGACTTGTGTAAGAAATATTTAATTGTTGAGATTATGGGAAAACACAGTAACATCATCTTCTGCAACAGTGACTATCGCATTATTGACAGCATTAAGCATGTGTCAGCACAGATGAGCTCTGTGCGTGAAGTGTTGCCGGGACGAGACTACTTTATTCCGGATACCATGGAAAAGTTGAACCCTTTAAATGTGATGTTTGCCGATTTTTCTCATGCATTAATTACAAAACCTACCGGACTTGCCAAAGCAATCTACACAAGCTTCACCGGTGTAAGCCCTGTTGTAGCTGAAGAAATTTGCTATATTTCGGGCGTGGATTCGTCCATTACACCGAAAGAATTGTCGGAGGACATGATGGTTCATTTATACAAACAGTTTGTGCTCTATTTTGGTGCTGTGACAAAGAGCAAATTTGAACCACAAATATACTATTCCAACGGGGAACCAAAGGAGTTTTCTGCTCTCCCGCTTTCACATTTCGGCAAATATACAGTCCAAATTTTCGAGAGCATGTCAAACCTTTTGGAAACCTACTACGCTACTAAAAACACCGTAACACGTATTCGCCAGAAGTCTGTTGACTTACGTAAAATCGTTCAAACTGCGCTGGAGCGAAATCGCAAAAAATATGACCTTCAGTTCAAGCAGCTTCGTGACACGGAAAACCGCGACAAATATCGTGTGTACGGGGAGTTGATTAATGTATATGGCTATGGTCTGGAACCTGACGCCAAACAGTTGGAATGTCTCAATTACTATACAAATGAAAATATAGTAATTCCTCTGGACAACACCAAAACACCACAGGAAAACGCACAGAAATATTTTGATAAATATAATAAGCAGAAACGAACCTTTGAAGCATTGACAGAGCTAATTCAGGAAACCAAGGATGATATCACCTATTTGGAATCTGTCAGCAATGCTCTTGATATTGCGCTTAGCGAAGATGATTTGACACAGATTAAAGAAGAGCTGATTGGTGCAGGATATGTAAAACGTAAATTCACGAAACAAAAGGTGAAAATTAACAGCAAACCGTTTCACTATATTTCAAGCGACGGATATCACATGTATGTGGGTAAAAATAACATTCAAAACGAAGAACTCACCTTCCATTTTGCAAATGGAAACGACTGGTGGTTTCATGCAAAGGGCTGTCCCGGCTCCCATGTGATTGTCAAAACAAATGGGGACGAACTTCCTGACAGAACCTTTGAAGAGGCAGGAAAATTAGCTGCCTACTATTCCAAGAATCGTGGAAATGAAAAAGTCGAAATCGACTATATTGAAAAGAAGCATGTAAAAAAACCAAGCGGCGGCAAACCAGGATTTGTTGTTTATTATACGAATTATTCCTTGATGATCGACTCGGATATCTCTGAACTACAGTTAATTGAATAAGCACCAGCATTAAATAAGCCAGACACATAACCAAATGTGCCTGGCTTTCATGTTCTATAATGCTCGAATCGAGTCTACCGGTTTCTTCTTTGCCGCATTCCATACCGGCAGGAATGTTGCAACCACTGTTGTGATAAACGCAATTGCTATTAACACAACTAGTGACGAAATACCAAATACAAAGAGGGACGCACCTAATTCTACTGCCAGCTCTGTATTTAAAATTCCACACACAATAATGCTTACTGTGGACGCAAATATCACACATAAAGCAGATATAAAGAATGATTCTGAGAAGAAGATTTTAAATACATCCAAGCTTCTTGCTCCAACAGCACGCAAAATACCGATTTCCTTCTTTTTCTGTGAGATGGACACCGAAATAAAATTCGACAGTAACAATGCTGCAAAGACAGCAAGAACCAATCCCACATACAGGAATACCTGAGATAAATCTTGAACCAAGGAATCAACCATTTCCAGCCTGTCTATAAAGCCTCCGGATGGTCGCACTCTGCTGCCATCTTCTCCAAAGGCATCTGTGCTATACATTTCCCAAAATTCATTCGTCTGTTCCACCGAATGATCGTATTGAAGGAAAATTGCTCCATAGATTGCATTTGCATCATCTTTGTAATCACTGGTAGTGACAGAATAATAATCTACACTTGTTTTTTGCTCATTCCACCACGCTTCCATAACAGAATCAGAAACATACAAAAGGTCATCCGCATTTTCTTTCGTACTGACAAGAACGCCTGCAACCGAAAACTCTCGCAAATCACCGTATACCGTTTGTGTATCGTCCGCAAATAATTTTGCACCAATTGTCAATTGCACACCATCTTTTTTAATCGTCGCAAGAACCTGCTGTGTTTTTTGCGCCAGTTCCTCTTCTGTAAAAGGAATCAATTCTGTTTTTTTCGTTTCCTTATTTTCTTTCCAGATGCCTCGGTTGGAAACTTGATCAATCAACTCCATGGTTTTGTGCAGATTTTCACTGGTATTCCAATCCTCACGGGCAGCTGCCTCATCAGATTTTTCCATATAGCGCTCATAGAGCAGATTGGCAAAGACTCTCTGCGAAACCAACACTTCTCCATCAGCCAGGGTTGTTTTCTCTCCGTTTGTATAGACAACTTTTTGCTTCTCTGACAAATTCGCCAATTGCTCATAAGATGCATTTGCCCAATCTGGGAAATTATATTTTCCGGCATTGGTTTTGGAAGTCACACCAATACGTCTGTACATCACCAGTTTCTCACCCGTGTATGGCTCATATTCTTCTGCAAATTTTGCCAATCTGTCGAGTGTTACGAACACTGTGAAATGCAAACCATCCGATAATTCTGTCTGAAGCTGATATGTAAGTTGATCATTATCACTCTCAGGTGATTTTAATTCATCATATTTTTCCGGAATCACTCCGCTATCCATGATGCCCACAATCTTATATGCACTGCCACCGATAACCAACTTTTTACCAAGCAGTTCATCACGCGTTGTAACATCTACAACATTGCCACCATCATCATATGTTTTACAATTGATGATGACATCCGCCATATAAGAAGAAATACAGATTTCATCCTTATTAGCAGGATAATTTCCTCTGATATTCTCACGTAGTCTATTATCCTCTGACAGGAAAGCAGCAACTTCAATCTGATTATTCCAGTAGTCAGACTGGGTTGTACGAATATTGTAATTCAGATAAACAGGCACTCCTCCAAATGCATCTTTATTGAATTTATTTCTTAAATCTTCTAAATCTGTCTCTGAAAAACGCCCTTCAAAAATCGTATCATATTCGTAGGACTCTTCTCCGTTTTGATAGATTGTTTCTTTCGCCTGATACACCTTGCCCACTCTAAACAAAGCATGGTTTGAATCCAACATGGTTTGTTTAAAGGTGGATTCGCTGTCATAAAAACTCATAGTTGAAAGCAAGCCAAACAAAACAAAGGCTATGGTACACAATAGGATTGTAAAGAACAAACGTACCGGCTTTGTTTTCAAACTGGAAAGACCAATCTTGATTGCATGCTTCGCCGGTAATTTCGAACGTATAAACTTGCTGTCCTCCGGTTTGTATGCTTTTTTCTCTTGTTCTTCCACAGTGTCACGAAAAACTTCTTTTTCACCATCTTCCGTGATATGCGTTGCTTTTTTAAATGTTTGTACATCCTTTTCGTTGTTGGCGATAATAATATCACCACTTGATTTTTGTAAAAATTTCTTGATAGCATCAAAGTCTGTGTCACTCAACTTCTCGCCATTTTTAATACACAGTACTTCCCCTACTGTATGGATATTTTCACTAAAGACTTGTTGCTTTTCTTGTGTCTTGGTAACATCTGAGAGCACTTGCCCGTCTTTTAATTCAATAATACGGTCTCCATATTGCTCTGCAAATTCCCGGTCGTGCGAAACAACTAACACCAATTTATCCTCAGATAATTTCTTCAATGTCTCAAACACTTGTTTTCCGGTTGCGGAATCCAATGCACCCGTCGGCTCATCAGCCATAATAATCTCCGGCGATTTAACCAGCGCACGGGCAATGGCAATACGCTGCTTTTGTCCCCCTGACAGTGTGTTAGGCTTACGCTTCGCATAGCCTTCCAAGTCCACTTGTTTTAACAACTCTGCTACAGCCTTTTTATCCTTCGGTTTCCCTTGCAGTTCTAAGGCAAGCGCAATATTATCCTCTACGGAAAACTCGTTCAATATATTATATTCTTGAAAAATAAAGCCTACAAAGGTGTTTCGATAACTGTCAAAATCTCCTTGGGAAAACTTTTCACTACTTCTTCCCTTTACAATGATTTCACCAGTTGTTGGAGCATCCAATCCACCACAAACATTTAAGAGCGTAGATTTACCGCTTCCACTTTTTCCGAGTAAAAATACCATGCCTTTTTCCGGGAATTGTATCGATACATTATCTAACGCCTTGACATCGGTTCCATTCTTTGTTTTATAAATTTTCGATAGATTTCTAACCTCTAACATAAGTTTCCTCCATCCTTAGGATTTTTCCCTAGCAAATAATCAATAAACTGCTGAGCCGTTCTTCCGGATAACCCACCGTGGCTTAATTCCCACTTATTTGCCTCCAAATATAATTCTTCCTCGCTCATCTGAATCTCGCTGCGCTCTGCAAGAACCTTTACAATCTTCTGGAACTCCTTCTTGTTCGGTCTTCCGAAATAAATGGTTACACCAAATCGTGCCACAAGTGACAATTTTTCCTGAACTGTATCATTGGTATGTAGTTCTTCATCCCTGTCCTGCTTGTCCTTAAATGTCTCACGCACCAAATGTCTTCTATTCGACGTTGCATAAATTAACACATTGTTTGGTTTCTTCTCCAAACCACCCTCAATGACTGCCTTTAAATACTTGTATTCAATCTCAAATTCTTCAAAAGACAAATCATCCATATAAATAATAAATTTGTAGTTACGGTTCTTAATTTGAGCAATCACATCATTTAAATCTTGGAATTGGTGCTTGTAAATCTCAATCATACGCAGACCCTTGTCATAATACTGATTGAGAATTGCTTTGATGGAGCTAGATTTTCCTGTACCTGCATCACCAAAAAGCAAACAGTTATTGGCTCTTCGACCTTCCACAAACGCCTCTGTATTCTCTACTAATTTATTTTTAGCAATCTCATATCCAACCAAATCATCCAAATGTACATGTGCAATCTTATTGATTGGTACAATCTCCGCACCGTCTTCTGTATGCTCCACTCGAAATGCCTTATGTAAACCGAATTTTCCAACGCCAAAGTTTTTATAAAATTCGGTGAGAGTTGCCTTAAATTCTTCTGCATCGCAGCTCTTCGCTAGCGTAACAGCCAAATCACATATGCTGTCACGGATTCTCTGATTGAATACCTTTCCATGACCTTTCACATTTTCATAATTTTCCAACATGGAAACAAATGTAACATCCAACGCCTTTTCAATGCGATGCAAATCGTATTCAAACAGTTCACGGAATATCTGCAAATCGTGCAGTGCAATGTCGTTAATGCTGCCATTAACTGCTCCAACCACCTCGCATGCAGTACTGTAAGCATTTTCATCATTTGCAAGCAAAAATGTAAGATAGTTGTGCCACAAATTCCCCTCAAAACCATGACTTGCTGTCATTTCAAGGAGTTCATTCATGCAGTCGAAAAGGAGACTTACTAAATCCTCTTGGTTGTAATAATCATTCTCGCAGTTTTCCATCAAAAATGTCATATCCTGAAGGAGTTTTCCATGCTCCATGTTTTTATATAACATTAGTTGGTTTGTTCTCATATCAAATACCTGCTTTCTATGTATTCTTCTAATAATTTCCTAAAATCTTCAAACTTCTGGCTTCTTCACGAAGTCCGCGAATGGCATTTTTCACTGCACCGTCAGCCATATTCCCCTCAAAGTCAATGAAGAAGCAATACTCCCAGTTTCTTCCTTCAATTGGTCTCGACTCAATCTTAACCATATTGAGGTCATTGTAAATGAAATGTGACAACAAATGATAGAGCGAACCACTTTCATGCGCTGCTTCAATGCAAATGCTAATCTTGGTTGCATCCTTAAGGAAAATCTTCTGGTTCGTAACCACAATAAAACGTGTGGCATTATTAGCGTTATGATTAATCTTTTCCTCTAAAACTTCCAATCCGTAATATTCTGCCGCATAAGCACTACAAATGGCTGCTTTGATTGGATTATTGTCCTCCAACACCTTCTTTGCCGCAACTGCCGTGTTTGCCACACTGATTTGTTGCCAGTCTCTATGGTCATCCAAGAACTTCGCACATTGCATCAATGCTTGTGGATGCGAATACACTCGCTCAATATCTGATAACTTTGCTCCCGGAAGCCCTGCCAAGGTATGGTCAATGGGAAGGAATACTTCACCCACAATATAGTTTTCAAACTCCATAAGCAAATCGTAAACTTCATTTACTACACCTGCTGAGGAATTCTCAATCGGAAGTACTGCAAAATCTGCAGAACCTTCTTCAATCGCTTCCATGGCATCACGGAAGGTCTGTACATGATAACTATTCAAATTATCTCCAAAATATTTCTTCATGGCCGCCTGACCGTATGCACCTTCTGTACCCTGGAATACAATACGTGCACCATCTACATCCAAGGTATCAACGCCTATAAATGGGAGACGACCGAGTGCACCTTTCTTTGTCAATAACTGATACTGAAGTTTTCTACTCATTGACATCAACTGCTCAAATAATTCGGAGATTCCTTTTTTATAAAACTCATCCGTCACCTTTTCCGTAACAGACAAAAGTTTCTCCTTCTCACGCTGTTTATCAAAAATCTTCTTTCCAGCATCTATCTTAAACTCTCCAACTTGCTCACAGATTGCCATTCTTCTCTCATACAAATCCACAATCTGTTGGTCAATTTCATCTAACTGTCCTCTAAGTTCTAATAACTTTTCCATTTGCTTGTCCTCCTGAAAAAATCCAAAAAACTATTTCCTATTATAATACAATTATTTTCTAAAATCTACTGTTGAAAAACCATTTTATTTGTTATATTATATTTTAAGAAGATTTTCTGATAGGAGGACCTATGATGAACGCTACAGAATGTATCAAAGGAAGAAGAAGTATTCGAAAGTTCAAGAATGATAAGGTTAGTCATTCCCTTTTAGAGTCTATTATTTCCACTTCATCATTCACTCCATCTTGGAAAAACACTCAGATTACTCGTTATATTGCAATTGAAGACACATCTATTATTCAAAAAATTGCAGATAAATTTACCCCAGAATTTAACGCGAATATTGTTAGACAAGTTTCTACTTTAATTGCTGTGACTTTTATCAAAGGTCGCTGTGGTTTTGAGCGCGACGGTTCATTCTCTACGAAAAAAGAAGACCGTTGGCAGATGTTTGATGTGGGTGCTGCCTGTCAAACATTTTGTCTTGCTGCCCACGAAGCCGGTCTTGGCACCGTTATCATGGGAATCTGGGATGAAGACGGAATTACTGAGTTGTTAGACATTCCGGAAAATCAGGAGCTTGCTGCACTGATTGCAATTGGATATCCTGATATTTCACCGGAGGCTCCAAAAAGGAAATCTGTAGAAGATTTATTAACATATCGATAAACAAGGAGGTTACTATGAGACATTTAATGAGTCCTTTGGACTTTTCAGTCGAGGAATTAAACGAGTTGTTAGATTTGGCAAACGACATCGAGAACAACCGCGAAAAATATGCGCATGCATGCGCAGGAAAGAAGCTTGCTACTCTGTTCTTTGAACCAAGCACAAGAACAAGACTTAGTCACGAGGCAGCCATGCTGAATTTAGGCGGTAGTGTTCTTGGATTCTCATCCGCAGATTCCAGTTCTGCTGCAAAAGGAGAAACGGTTTCTGATACTGTGCGCATGGTTTCATGCTATGCTGATATTATTGCCATGAGACATCCAAAAGAAGGTGCTCCAATGGTTGCAAGCCGTTACTCTTCCATTCCAATTATTAATGCCGGTGATGGCGGACACCAACACCCTACCCAGACATTAACCGATCTTCTAACTATCCGCTCACTTGGTGGCAGATTAGACAACCTTACAATTGGACTTTGCGGAGATTTGAAATTCGGACGTACCGTTCACTCCTTGATTCAAGCCCTTGTACGTTATACAAATATTAAGTTTGTCTTGATTTCACCTGAGGAACTTCGCCTTCCTGGTTACATTCGTAAAGATGTATTGGAAAAACAAAACATTCCTTACGAAGAAGTGGAACGCTTAGAAGAAGCTCTTCCGCAGCTTGATGTTCTTTACATGACACGTGTTCAAAAGGAACGTTTCTTCAATGAGGAAGATTACATCCGCATGAAAGACTTCTATATCTTAGATGCAAAGAAAATGGAATTGGCACCGGAACACATGCTTGTACTCCATCCGCTTCCACGTGTCAATGAGATTGCCGTTGAAGTAGATGACGACCCACGTGCAGCATACTTCAAGCAGGCACAATACGGAGTATATGTTCGTATGGCATTGATTCTTACATTACTTGGCATCAAAGTATCATAGGAAAGGACAGGTGAAATATCATGATGAAAAATTCCTTAAACATTAGTACCATTTCAGAAGGCTTTGTGTTAGACCACATTCAAGCCGGAAGAAGTATGGAAATCTATAAACATTTGAATTTGGATAAATTAGATTGTTGTGTTGCAATTATTAAAAATGTCCCAAGCAAAAAGATGGGCAAAAAAGATATTATTAAGATTGAATGTCCGATTGACGTGATTGACCTTGACATCTTAGGATTTATTGATCACAACATCACAGTCAATATCATTCAAGACGACAAGATTATTGCAAAAAAAAGTTTGACACTTCCTGAAAAAGTGACAAACGTAATTAAATGTAAAAATCCTCGTTGCATTACTTCTGTGGAACAACAGTTAGACCATGTATTTGTCTTAACTGACCCAGAGAACATCGTTTATCGTTGTCAATATTGTGAAGAGAAATATAGAAGATAAGACGTTTTCATAGGACTGCTCATTGCAGTCCTTTTTTTACAGTCTACTCTTCAGTCCCGCCTATACGTTAGGCATAAGCGTGTTTTCTTGTCTTTTACTTCCAGCACGTTAGGCATAAGCGTGTTTTCTTGTCTTTTGCTTCCAGTACGTTAGGCATAGGCGTAATTCTCGTGAAAATTTGCCTAATGAATTAGGCGTATTTAAAATAATGTGTGTTTTACATGATAAAATCAGAAATTATGTCAAAATTTTTAGGCACTGACCATAAGAAATGTTCTCTGCGCCTAAACACCAAGAGAAAATGGACAGTTCTTTAATCAAAAACTTGCATATGCCCAACAACATTAAATTAAAAGCAGAAACATAAAAGCAAAAGCCCAGAAACAAAGTTCTGGACTTTTTCCTCACATCAAACTTAGAACCAAATTTGATTCTAAACTTTTAAATTCAAGCAAGACGATAAGCCGGGTTATGTCGTTGGACGGTCATCTATCTAGACCTGCTGTTGCCAACAGGTTCAAGCAACCTACCTAAAACGTGACGGGCCGCCACATTGTTTTTATTCGGTTTTGCTTCGGATGGGGTTTACATATGCCCCTCTTGTTACCAAGAAGGCGGTAGTCTCTTACACTGCCCTTCCACCCTTACCTCAGTAAACACTGAGGCGGTACATTTCTGTTGCACTATCCTTGGAGTCGCCTCCACCGGCCGTTAGCCGGCATCCTGCCCTATGAAGCCCGGACTTTCCTCTCCTGCGGCCTTTCGGCACTTGCAGCAGCGACCGTCTGTCTTACTTCAATCCTTTGTGATTCTACCACTATTATTTTAGATTGTAAAGAATTTATTTGGCAATCATTATTGTCAAAATCAACTTCGTTATTATGTCATCCATCAATTCTATTCCTTGACAATATCATCTAATAAATCTTCTCCATCTGCAGCGGTTGTAGCCAAAACATCGCACCTTTCATTCTGAGGATGTCCGTCGTGTCCTTTCACCCAGATAAATGTAACATTATGCTGTTCTTTGGCGTTAAGTAAACGTTTCCATAAATCAACATTTTTTACAGGCTCATTTTTCCCACGTTTCCAACCTTTTTGGATCCAACCATCAATCCACTTCTGGTTAAATGCATCTACCAAATACTTGGAATCCGAATATAATTCCACGTTACATGGTCTATTCAATGCTTCCAAGCCTACAATTGCAGCCATTAATTCCATACGGTTATTGGTAGTCTTCTTATATCCACAGGAATACTCCCTTGTATGAAGTTGTCCTTTGCCATCCACATACTCTAAAACGGTTCCATATCCGCCTGGTCCATCCGGATTTCCACGAGCTGCACCGTCTGTAAATATTTTTACCAACATATCTTTCACCTACTTCATATCTTCTAATAATTGACGCACATGTTCTTCTTTGGTCGCCCAGCTTGTACAGAATCGAACCACGCTTTGTTCAGCATCGTAACGCATTTGATATTCATAGCTATATTTGTTATCTAATTCCTGTAATTTCTTATCCGGCACAACTACAAATTGCTGATTGGTCGGACTATTAGCATAGAACTTATAACCCAGTTCTTCCAAACCTTCTTTTAAGATTTCTGCCATTTTCATTGCATGTGCTGAGATTTCAAAATAAAGACCATCTTTGAATAGTTCCAAAAACTGTATTCCTAACAATCTACCTTTCGCAAGCATACCACCCTTTTGTTTGATAATATAACGGAAATCCTCCTGCAATGCTGGATTGGTAATCACAACCGCTTCACCAAACATGGCGCCGACTTTTGTTCCTCCGATATAGAACACGTCACAATTCTTTGCAATGTCTTCTATCGTCATATCATTGTCTTTCGACATCAATCCATATCCAAGACGCGCTCCATCCAAAAACAAATACATATTGCATGCATCACATGCCTTGCGTATCGCTTCCAATTCTGATTTCGTATAAATGGTTCCAAGCTCTGTTGGATTGGAAATATAAACTAATTTTGGTTGTGCAATATGCTCATGGGAACCGTCCTCCCAGTGCAATTTATGTTGCTCAAGAATCTGGTCTGCACTAAGTTTTCCATCCTTTCCTTCAATAGCGAGTACCTTGTGTCCTGTCGCTTCAATAGCACCTGTCTCATGTACATTAATATGTCCCTCTTTCACACAAAGAACTGCCTGATGCGGACGCAAAATAGAAGAAATCACGGTCAGATTCGCCTGTGTTCCCCCAACCAGAAAATGCACCTGCGCATTGTCACATTTACACACCCTCTTAATCGCTTCCCTTGCAGCTTCACAATATTCATCCTCACCATATCCGCAGGTCTGAACCATATTTGTCTCAGTCAATGCTCGAAGAATTCGTGGATGAGTTCCTTCCAAATAATCACAATTAAAACGTATCATTTTTCTTTCCTCCTTGGGACATTATAACATGTGCTTTGCACATGTTAGGCTCCGCACGGATGCGCACTCCACTCCGTTCCGGCGCTGTTATAATGTAAACATTATAACATAATTTTTTCAAATATAACATAATAAATTTACTTAGTAGCGCCTTGATAAGGTATTGTACTTTTTATCATTTAACACAATACAAAAATAGAGCCGCAAAGCTGCGGCTCAAAATTTAGCTTATATAATAATACAAACCATTCCACCATTACTGTCGTTCACAATCTTCTGCATGGTATCTTGTAGTTTCATCTGACTTTC
>JAXJXL010000054.1:0-25451 GCA_036307525.1 Faecalimonas sp. | reverse complement strand
TGTGCAACAGCTGATTGCATAAAAATATTTTTCAAACGCCCAATTCAAGGGCTGAAACACCATGAAAATCTGACAAAAAGACAAACCCGCCAGACCTTGTATTAATTAGGCTTGAAGGGTGTTTTATACTTATTTTCCTGCAAAAGTCAGGCTATATGACAAACAATATGAAATGTCAATAATCTATTTGAAAATTATTTGCGTATATTTAATTTAAAAATTATTTGTGTACGATCGCTTCAAAATATTTTATTATTTGTTATTAGGCATATACACATTTTTAATCAAATAGTGCCTAAGTTTTTCTTTCTTTTTAGGTATCTAGCACAGTTTTCTCTTCCTGCGCCTATTTATTTATCATCAAGGGGCAATTTTGTATTGTAGCAAGCCAATTATTTTCTCTGTGCCCAAGTTATTAGGCAGAAATCTTCTAAAAAATTCTCTGTGCCTAACCCGCTGGCCGCAAATCATCAAAAAGTTTGTTATTGCCTAACCCATTGGCTTCAAATCATCAAAAAGCTTGTTATTGCCTAACCCATTGGCTGCAAATCATCAAAAAGCTTGTTATTGCCTAACCCAACAAATTTTAGACAAAAAAGAGAGCCTGCAAACACAAGCTCCCTTCACAATCTCAAACAATCTTCTATTAGTGTCCTCCACAATGAGAACCGCATCCATGGGAACCACATCCGCCCTCATGATGGTGGTGTTCTTCTCCATGGTGGTTACATGTTACATTCGGGTTATATTCCAATGATTCTTTTAACAATGCTTCAACTGCTGCATCCGCATTACCGGATACGCCGCCAAATAATTGAATCCCTGCTTCTGCGAGTGCCATCTGTGCACCGCCACCGATACCGCCGCAGATTAAAACCTCCACGCCTTGTGCCTGCAAGAATCCGGCCAATGCACCATGACCACTTCCGTTGGTGTCCACTACTTCAGAAGAAACCACTTCTCCCTCTACAACCTCATAGATTTTAAATTGTTCTGTGTGACCAAAATGTTGAAAAATTTGGCCATTTTCATATGTTACTCCGATTTTCATAATTCTCGTCTCCCTTTCTCGCTGTTTTTTGTTCAGACTTCAACTGAAGTCTGGTAATTATTCTTCTTCAAAATCTTCATCCGAAGATTCCTGAACTCCACCATCCAAGCTTGTTCCGCATTTCGGGCAGAAATTCACTCCCGCCTCCAAACGTGCATCACACTTTGGACATACCTCCAAACCTTTTAATTTCGCAATCTCTTCCTTCGCTTTACAGATACTGTCTTCACGTTCAGAAATCGCTTCGCAAAGCTCGAAAAATTCACCATCTACTACTTCGCCCTTTTTATATCTCTCATAGATCATCTTACCAATATCTTTGTAATCGCGTTCATTGTTGCGTTCCATAGTACCGATTTGGCTCTTAATTTTTGTTACCTCTACAGTTTCTTCTGCTTTCTTTGATATAACATCAACCGCTTCTCCTGCTTTTTGCGATACTACATCAACCGCTTTTCCCGCCTTCTTTGATATAATCTTTCCCAAATCTTCTAAATTTGCAAAAAAATCTGCCATCTTCACTTCTTCCTTTCTTCTGTTATATTTGCCTGATTGTCTCAAATGTATTGAATACATTCAGCGTTCCATAGCCCCACTCTCGATTCGGATACTCCTCGTTCGGTCTCTTTTCCGTTCCTATGACAAGAAGATTTCTGACCTGAGTGGAGTCAATTGTCCTCTGCTGTAAGTCATACACCACCCACTCCATAATCAGTGCCGCCGCACCGGCAGTAATCCCTGCTGCAACGCTGGAAGCGGTTCGTGTGACGAATTGATTTCTGCTTGTAGCACCGGTCACATCAACACCAGGTGCAACGAAATCAGGCTTTACTCTGTTACCTCTAGTATAGCCTCTTCCGGACTGAATAGCAATAGAATTGTCATTTCCATTGTAAAATCCCACCGTCATAGCAGATAGCGTACTTCCTGGTTCCGTAATAGTGTAATCCGGATTGGATTGAATGAAAAACACTTCATTTTCCAGAAACTCTGTCACTGGAAGCCACATATGAAAGGTTCCGTCCTCCAATTGAATCGGTTCCACTTCAATCTTCCAGATTCCCGGCGTCGGGTTCAAAAACCGAAAGAAAATCAGTTCCGAATTTAATCGTTCCACAAACACTTTATAGTCAACGGTTACTGTGGTTCTCTCTAGCACAAATGTATAACTTGCGGTCTGCTCGCTTCTTATCGGGAAGCGATAGGTCTGCTCTCCACTTGGTGATACGATGGAAACGGCAAATAAATCTAAAGCATCTGACCACAGCTCCATACAGAAGCCGGATACATTTTCACCTACACGAATCTCCACCTGCTGGGTATCATTCACATTGTCCGCATTTCCAAGGAAATGATGCCTTTGATTGGCTTCATTTCCCGCTGCAATCACAATTGCTCGATTCGCAATATTTCCATAAATATCAAGCACGCTTGCAAGCGGCGAGTTGGCTGTCCGTCCCCCAAAATTTGTTCCTAATGCAAGACAGATAACAAGGGGAATACCCAGTCTGTCCGCCAACTGATTTAAATAAGTGACTCCAAGCATAATATCATTCTCTTGATAGCAAGGTGTATTCGTACGAATAAGATAGAAATCTTTTAGATATTGCTTGGCTGGTTTTAATTTCACTACCGCTATTTGCGACTCCGGCGCCGCTCCCAAAAATTGATTTTCCTCACTGGCACTTCCTGCCGCCACACTGGCCACAAAGGTTCCATGTCCATTTTCATCCCTGCTGGGTACAAGCTCCAATGGATTTTCACCCCGAAGTGCTGTATCAATCTGCTCCTGCGTATATTCACTTCCGTACAACAGGCCCTCCGGCGGCTGTCCCTCTTGTATGGTCTGATCCCAAATACCAACTATCCGGCTACTTCCATCCAGATTGCGAAAAATTGGGTTCTGGTAGTCGATTCCTGTATCTATAAAGCCGATTAACACACCACTTCCCTGCAGGTCTAGGGTTGGATAATTCTGAACCCGAATAATACCTGACTGCTCTAGCGCCTGGGTATCTAAAAGTGTATAACATTTTGGCACGGAATTATAGGGGTATCTTCCAAACTCTATTGGTTCGGCCAACTGGTTTTCTACATAAATTGATTTATAAAACTCCCCTACTCTCTGCTCGCACTCCACATTAGGAAATCTTGCTTCAAACAAGTCCTCCTGCAAAGCACTCACGATAAAATCTCGATAATCCTCTGATAAAATCTGCTCACGACATGAATTAGGCATACTGCTCACTTACTTTTTCATTTATTATATGTAGATAGAGTCTGTCTTGACAGACTCTCGCGCGGCACCGAAGGCGTGATGTTGCATAAAAGCGGGATGCTTCGTAAAACACCCCGCCTAAACAATATATTTATCTTTATTTTTCAAACCCAAATGTCTTTGCAAGCCAAGCGACGCTCCATTCAACCCAGCGTCCTACATAAGCATCTTCTGTACCAACTTCTTTTGTACAGGTTGACATGCCATGTGGTCCTTCCGGCATGATATGTAGCTCGAATGGAATCTTCTCTGCAGATAACGCCTTCGCCATAAAAATACTGTTCTCCACAGGCACAACATTATCATTTGCCGTATGCCATAAGAATGTCGGCGGCGTAGTAGAATCTACATGATTATTCAGTCCAAACCATGCGTACTCTTCCGTTCCCTCTTGTGAACCACTTACATTTGTAATAGAATCTTTATGTGTATATTCATCTGCTGTAATAACCGGATAACATAACACCATGGCATTCGGTCTAATATCTTCACTGCGATTCCATACCTTCAAAAACTTTTCTTCATTATAGAGAGTACCAAGAGAACCTGCCAAATGTCCGCCTGCTGAGAATCCACTCACGGCAATCTTATCTTTTGCAATTCTCCACTCATCCGCATACTTTCTCACATGTGCTATTGTTGCCGCAAGTTGACAAAGAGGTTCAAAATTCTTTGCTCGCTCACCAACAGAATACGTGAGGACAAACACATGATATCCTGCTGTAAAGTATTCTTTCGCCACTGGCTCACCTTCACGGTCAGACACCATACCGTATCCGCCACCTGGACAGATAATCATCGCAGGAAGCAATCTATCCTGCATCTCATTTGAAAATCCACATGTGTGAATATACGCTTTTACACTACAATTTTCTACTCCTTCTGGCTGAAATTCAAAATATTTCATATCTTTTTCCTCCTCTGAACATCGATAATGCTGCATCAATCTGCGGTATGCTCCCGCAACACGCCATCTACATATTTTGTGCCGAAATCCGCGCCTGGCCACGCATGGTAATCATCGGCGTACCTTTTCCTTCCACATATTCTTTTGTGATTGTCACAATTCCAATGTTATCGTCTTTCGGAATCTCGTACATGATATCCAACATAAACTCTTCAATAATCGAACGAAGGGCTCTTGCTCCAGTATCTTTCTTCATTGCCTTCGCTGCTATTGCATGAAGTGCATCATCTGTAAAATCAAGTTTCACTTCATCCAATGCTAATAGTTTTTGGTACTGTTTTAAAATCGCATTTTTTGGTTCTCGCAAGATTTTCACGAGCATGTCTTCATCCAGACCTTGCAGTGTGAAAATAATTGGAAGACGTCCGATAAATTCCGGTATCATACCAAAATTACGAAGGTCTTCTACTGTCACCTTCGAGAGCAGATTTTTCTCTTTATCATATTTATCTTTTAAATCTGCGATAAATCCCATGGACGATTGCTTGTTCAAACGCTCTTTAATAATGTTTTCCAAATCCGGAAATGCGCCGCCACAGATAAACAAAATATTCTTCGTATTTATCGTAGTAAGTGGAACCATAGCATTCTTACTATTGGCGCCAACCGGCACTTCCACTTCGCTTCCTTCTAAAAGCTTCAACATTCCCTGCTGAACAGACTCTCCGCTAACATCACGCTGACTGGTATTTTTCTTCTTGGCTATCTTATCAATCTCATCAATAAAGATAATACCTTGCTCCGCCTTTTCCACATCATTATCAGCTGCTGCAAGCAGTTTTGAGACAACGCTTTCAATATCGTCACCTATGTAGCCAGCTTCTGTGAGGGATGTGGCATCCGTGATTGCCAGTGGCACATCTAAAAGCTTCGCCAATGTCTTCACCAAATATGTTTTACCTGAGCCTGTTGGTCCAATCATCAGCATGTTTGACTTTTCAATTTCTATATCATCCATGGTGTCGGTAGCAACACGCTTATAATGGTTATAAACAGCCACCGCCATTGCCTTCTTCGCATGCTCCTGTCCAACCACATATTCATCCAACTGAGCTTTGATTTTGTGCGGTGCCGGAATATCCTTGATATCGATAATCGGCTTCTTCGGCTCGCCTTCTTTTTTCTTTTTCACTTTCTGCTTCTTTGGGAGAATCCCTTCCAAATCTGACATATTCATAAAATGAATTCCCGGCGTATTAGTAAGTTGACTTAAATCAAAAGGCATGTTGTTCATTGCGTCGAAGCTTTTCTGCATACAGTCCTGACATACGCAAATGTTGTTTGGTAGGTCTATCAATTTCCCTGTAACACTTTCCGGACGGTGACACATGAAGCAGTATTTTTCATAGCCTTCGTCATCAGCAATTTCTTTCTTTTCTTCTATAATATCTGTTTTTCTTTTATCTTCTTCTGTAAAATCTATCCTGTCTGACATATATTTTCCCCTTTATGTATTTCATACAAAGTATATTATAACGCTTTGGAATTATTTATGGAAGAAAAATTTCTTATAAAAATAGAAACTGGGTATAAACAGGACTTTTTAAGAACGTTATACCCAGTAACACGCTAAATATATCTTTTACACAAATTTATAAACAGTTGTTGTCTTATACGCCTCGCCCTTCTTAACTACCGGACTTGGGAAGTTATCGTGGTTAATTGCATCTGGGTAATGCTGTGTTTCAAAACAGATTCCCTGACGTTTCTTATAAGTAGCACCTGATTTTCCCGGTTCTGATACAAGGAAGTTTCCTGCATAAATCTGAACACCTGGAAGGTCTGTGTACACTTCCATCGTAATACCGCTCAAATCACTAGAAATTTCAATCACTTTTTTGAATTCTCCGTTATTATTTAAGCACCAGTTGTGGTCGTATCCTCCGGCATATTTTAATGCATCATAGTCTGCGTCAATATCTCTTCCGACTAATTTCTTTACACGGAAATCCATTGGTGTTCCTTCTACTGAAGCAATTTCTCCTGTTGGGATAAGTTCCACGTCCGTTGGTGTAAATCCGTCTGCATCCATCCATAATTCATGCTGTTCAATGCTTCCTGACGCATGACCATTTAAGTTGAAATATGAATGGTTTGTCATATTGATTACGGTATCTGCATCTGTTACTCCGTTGTAATCAATCTTCAATTCATTATCATCTGTAAGTGTGTATGTTACATCTACATCAAAGTTCCCCGGGAACCCCTGGTCGCCATCTGGGCTGTGAAGTGAAAGTGTAATGCTGTTTTCCGTTGTCTCTTTCACTGTCCACATACGATGTTGATAGAAATCAAGTCCGCTATGCAAGTTGTTACCATTGTTGTTTGGTGCCAATTCATAAACCTTTCCATTCAATGTAAACTTTGCGCCACCAATACGGTTTCCATTTCTTCCGATGGTCGCACCGAATCCAGAAGTTTTCTCTCCATAAGCTTCTGGTGTATCATATCCAAGAGTTACGTCCACAGGATTTCCATCCTTATCCGGTACGATAAGCGCATATAATACTGCTCCAAAATCAGTTACTTCCATCATCATACCGTTCTTATTTTCAAATGTGTACATTGTTGCATTTCCAAAACTTCTTGTTTTCATAAAATCCACCTCTTATTTGTATCATCTTTGATAATATTCTTCCATAAACTTCTTATTACAATGTGGCAATAAATCTCTTGAAGGCCTCTCTTCCTTCTGGTGTACATTTGAATACGCCTGCATCCTCAAGTACATGTGTAAATACGATACCAACTTCTTTTTCAAGAATTTCCATTACATTTTCACTTGTAATTGCATCGTATTTTCCACGGAAAGTTTCTACCCATTCAGCATGTTTTTCGATTCTTTCGTTGCTTGCAATGTCTTTGCCTTCTACCAAATATTCTGCAAGGATTTCCATCTCCTCTTTCAATCTTGCTGGAAGAACCGCAAGACCCATAACCTCAATCAGACCAATGTTTTCTTTCTTAATGTTATGCCACTGTGCGTGTGGGTGGTAAACCCCAAGTGGATGTTCTTCGGTCGTAATATTATTACGAAGTGCCAAATCCAACTCGTATGTATCTCCTACCTTACGGGCAATCGGAGTGATTGTGTTGTGTGGTTCTCCGTCTGTCTCAGCAAATACAAATGCATCCTCGTCGGTGTAACCTCTCCAAGCATCCAAAATATGTGCTCCGAGTTCAATCAAACGGTCTGAATCCGTACCACGAAGTCGAAGTACAGAAAGCGGCCATTTGACAATGCCAACCTCCACATCTTCAAATCCCTTGATTTCAAAGGTTTCTTCCATTTGCGCCTTCGCCATGGCAAATGTGTAATTTCCACCTTGGAAATGGTCATGACTCAAAATGGAACCGCCCACGATTGGAAGATCCGCATTGGAACCCAAGAAATAGTGTGGGAACAATTTTACAAAATCAAACAATTTGATATAGGTTGCCTTTTCGATTTTCATCGGTGTGTGTTGTCCGTTAAACACGATACAATGTTCATTATAATAAACGTATGGTGAGTATTGGAAGCCCCACGCGCTGTCATTTACTGTGATTGGCATAATACGGTGGTTTTCTCTTGCAGGGTGATTGACACGTCCTGCATAGCCTTCATTCTCCACACAAAGTAAGCACTTTGGATAACTGCTGGCCTTTGCCAATTTTGCCGCTGCGATTGCTTTCGGGTCCTTTTCCGGCTTTGACAAGTTAATGGTGATATCAATTTCGCCGTATGGACTGTCCACTTTCCATTTGCGGTCTTTCTTCACACGATAGCGACGAATATAATCACTATCCTGGCTCAATTTATAATAATAATCGGTTGCTTCTTTTGGAGAACTTTCATATCTCTTCGCAAACTCAGCCTGAACCTGTGCCGGTCTTGGCATCAAGCAATTCATAAGCTTTGTATCAAACAGATCTCGATAAACAATGCTGTCTTCAATAATGCCTCTTGCTACCGCCTCATCCAACAATTCTTTTAATACAACCTCCAATTCAATCTCTTGCCCTGTGATGTCTGCATCTTCATAATTGTCTTCCTGAAATACATCCAGCAAAAGGTTGGTTGTATAGATACGTTCACACTCAGGTGTCAGACCTGTATCGATACCATATTGTACTAATTTTTTAATATTTTCAAAAAACATATCCAGCCTCCTGATTATAAAATGTGTGCTCCATCACCGATATCAACTACGTAGAATTCTGCTTCATGTCCAACTTTTTCTGCGTAAGCTTTGCCGATGGTAGATACAAAGTTGTCTACTGCATCATTTTTCACAATACTTACTGTACAACCACCGAATCCGCCTCCGGTGATACGAGAACCAATCACACCTGGTGTTGCCCAAGCAAGGTCAACTAAAATATCAATTTCTTCACATGACACTTCATAGTCATCACGGAGAGAAACGTGGGAAGCGTTCATCAATTTACCAAATGTCTCTACATCATTTTCTTTCAATGCAGCTACTGCTTTGATTGTTCTTTGGTTTTCATATACCGCGTGTCCTGCACGTTTTTGTCTGATTTCAGACTTAATCGCATCCTTGTTCGCCTCAAACTCTTCTTCTGTCAAATCTCCAAGTGTTTTAATATCTACAACTGTTTGCAATTCTTTTAATGCTGTTTCACATTCATTTCTTCTGTCATTGTATGCAGAATCAACTAAGCTGTGTTTCACCTTACTATTGATAATAACGATTTTCGCATCTTCCAAAACAACTGGAGCATATTCATATTCCAATGTGTTGGCATCCAAGAAAATGGCATTATCCTTCTTACCCATAGCACTTGCAAACTGGTCCATGATACCACAGTTACATCCGTTGTAATTATTTTCCGAATATTGTCCGATTAATGCAATGTCTACCATAGAAACATCAAATCCGTATAAATCTTTTAATGCAAGCCCTGTAACTACTTCTAAAGATGCAGATGAAGAAAGTCCGGAACCATTTGGAATATTTCCGTAAATCACAACATCAAGACCAACCGGAAGGCTCATACCTCTCTTTTCAAATGCCCAGATAACTCCCTTTGGATAATTGGTCCAGCCAGCTTCCTTCGTTGGAACTAAATCATTCAAATCTGACTCTACAATACCTCTGCCTTCAAAGTTCATAGAATAGAAGTTTAATTTATTATCTTCTCTTTTTCTTGCAACTGCGTATGTACCAAGTGTCAATGCACATGGAAATACATGTCCACCGTTATAATCCGTATGTTCACCAATTAAGTTCACACGACCTGGTGCAAAATATGTACGGATATCTCCGCTACCGCCAAATTTTTCTTCAAAAACTTTTCTGATTTTTTCTAACATACTATCTCCGTCCTTCTTTCTCTTGCAAATATTGTTATTTTGCGTTACTGTTATAATTATAGTGCGATTTCTTTCTCACTACAATAACAATATTGGATATTTCTATAAGGATATTGAGATTTATGCAGATAATTACACAAAAAAATCAGAAAGAATTAAAAGAACATGGAAATTATGCCTTTCCGGTTAATATTAGTATTGAAAAAATTCAATTCTATGAAAAAGGGCTATTCTTATGGCACTGGCATCCTGAAGTAGAATTAACTTTGATTTTATCAGGCCAGATTGAATATCAGGTGGAAGATGCTACCTACACATTGTCAGCAGGTGATGGAATCTTTTGTAACAGCAACTCACTGCACTCAGGACACATGCTTGAAGGAAAAGATTGCACCTATCTCTCCATTACCTTTCATCCGCGTTTTTTATACGGATATGAAAACAGCATTCTGCAAACAAAATATGTCAATCACATAACTGCCAACGAGTTATGGTCCTCCTTAATGCTGTCCCCTTCTGTTTCGTGGCAGAAAGAAATTCTAGGAGGAATCCGCAAAATATATGAGTTATCACAAACAGCCCCTTTCGATATTGAACTGCAGATTCATATGGTGCTTTTAGATATCTGGCATAAATTGTATCAGTATTTTTCCACACAGCCGGACAGCGACTGGAAGCCAAAACAGCATTTACAACGTCTTCGTGATATTCTCCTGTTTATTGAAGAACACTATAATCAGGAAATCGCTTTAGAGGACGTGGCGAAAATTGCGAACATTTGTAAAAGTGAATGTTGCCGCTTCTTTAAAAAACAAATGGGAATGACCATTTTTGATTATATTTTGTATCTGCGAATCCAAAACAGTCTACCACTGCTAAAAAAGGAAGACAGTATTACAGAAGTTGCTGCTAAGGTAGGATTCTCCAGCCCTTCCTACTACAGTCAGATTTTCAAAAGATATATGAAATGTACGCCTATGGAATATAAGAAATAGTTGTTGATTGGAGTATTAACTGTTATAATAAGTGAATAGGATAAAGGGGAGGAATTCTCAAATGTACAATTTTATCGTAAATCCAAACGCCAGGTCCGGTCTGGGGCAATCCGTTTGGAATGAGTTAGAAGCTATTTTAAAAAAAGAAAAAGTAGAATATCAGGTTTTCTTTACTAGATATCAGAAACATGCAACATCCATTGTGCGTGAAATTACATCTGATGGCGAGGAACACACCATTGTCGCACTGGGTGGAGATGGAACGGTCAATGAAGTGGTAAATGGGATTGTACATTTTGATAAAACGATTTTGGGCTACATACCAATCGGCTCCAGCAACGACTTTGCAAGAGGCCTTTTGCTTCCTACTAATCCTGTGGATGCATTAAACACAATTTTGACCTGTCCGAATTTACATCCAATGAATGTTGGTGAAATGCGTTATCGCAACAAATTACGCCGTTTTGCAGTGAGCGCCGGTGTAGGATTTGATGCAGATATTTGTCATGAGGTTGTCGTATCTCATGTAAAAAAATTTTTAAATAAATTAGGTATAGGAAAACTTACCTATGTGTGCGTAGCACTCCATCGTTTAATTGTAACCTCACCATGCAAATACGAAATTACACTAGACGGGAACAAAAAGATTACATACGAGAGAGCATATTTTGCTGCTATCATGAATAACCGTTTTGAAGGCGGCGGCGTAAAGTTTGCACCAGATGCAAAAAATGATGATGACAAACTGGATGTATGTGTAGTTGCCAATATCGGAAAATTAAAAGCACTGATGCTATTCCCAATGGCTTTTGCCGGAATTCATACCAAATTCAAAGGGGTTTATATGCACAGAGCGGCAGATTATCGTATTCAGACATCACGCGCCCTTCCACTGCACACAGACGGGGAACCAATCTTTCTGCAGAATGATATTTCTTTTCGCTGTGCACCTGAAAAATTACGCGTGATTACGACTAAACCATAGAAACATGCGAGGTAGTTACTTTGAAAACTTTTTTCCAGAAATATAAGCATGCCTGGGTATCAATATACGCCTTACTATATTTGCCTTGGTTTTATTATTTAGAACAGACAATAACACAAAACTACAGTTTGATTCAAACATCATTTGATAAGAAAATTCCTTTTATTGAATTTTTTATCATTCCTTATTTGTTTTGGTTTTTATTCATGGCTGTAACTGTTTGTTATTTCTTCTTTAAAGACAGAAATGAATTTTATCGCCTGATACTGTTTTTAGTAATAGGAATGACCTTGTTTTTAATCATATCAACCTTATGGCCGAATGGTCAGGCACTGAGGCCAAAATATTTTGAACGTGATAATATTTTTGTGGACATGGTAAAACATCTATATGCCACAGATACGCCGACCAATGTATTCCCAAGTATTCACGTATACAATACACTTGGTTGCTATATCGCCGTAAAAAAAAGCCAACATTTAAAAAATGTTCGCTGGGTTCAAAGTGCCACGTTTATTACGACTGTTTTGATTATCTTATCAACCATGTTTTTGAAGCAGCATTCAATCATTGATGGAATAGCTGCCGGTATATTTGCAATTATTTCTTATGTGATTATTTATGCAGATGAATTCAAACGGGAGCAGGCTTATAAACAATTGCCGTTATAAATTCTAGGAAATATTGAATGCCGTACCAGAAAAGGAAGGGACATACTATGAAAACACAAAAAACGGACATACGTTGGATGGTCAGCGTTGCACTGATGGCCGCCATTGTAATCCTATTAGCTAATACGCCACTCGGCATGATTCAACTACCAATTATTAAAGCAACTACCGTGCATATTCCGGTTATTATAGGAGCCATTTTGTTAGGACCTCTGGCCGGTGCAATTTTGGGAGCTGTTTTTGGAGTTTGCTCATTAATCAGCAATACGATGGCGCCTACATTACTATCTTTTGCATTTTCCCCATTTATGAGTACAACCGGACTCTTAGGTGCTGCAAAAGCAATTTGGATTTCTGTTGGCTGCCGAATTTTGATTGGTGTTGTAGCCGGTTGGCTCTGGATTTTTTTTAAGAAAATAAAAATGAACAAAAAAATATACCAGGTAATCGCATTAGCCATTACTGGTTTTGTAGGTTCTATGGTAAATACCATCACCGTTATGGGAAGTATATATATCCTATTTGCCAAACAGTACGCTGAAGCAAAAGAGGTGGCAGTCACTGCTGTATGGGGACTTGTCATGACTACTGTGACAGCATCAGGTATTCCGGAAGCAATTGCCGCTGCAATTCTGGTTGCGGTAGTTACCAAAGTTCTTCTAAAATCGCGACTTGTAAATTAAATATATAATAAATTGCAAAAATAGCAAGTGTTATATAACACTCGCTATTTTTGTCTATTTACTTATTATTTATTCTCTGTCTTAAAATCTCATCTAAAATCTGCTCTGCCACTTCATCCTTACTCATCAGCTCCAGTGCAATTTCTTTTCCCGGAGTAATCATAGTAATCACATTGGTATCTACACCAAAACCTGCACCCGCCTGCTTCAAGTTGTTGGCAACAATCATATCTAGGTTCTTATGAATCAGTTTTCTGCGTGAATTTTCAAGCATGTCCTTTGTTTCCATCGAGAACCCACATAAGAATTGTCCTTGACGTTTATTCATGCCAAGATATTTTAAAATATCCTTGGTACGCTCTACCGGAATCACCATATCATCATCCGATTTCTTTATCTTATCATCGCTCACTGTTGCCGGTGTGTAATCTGCAACTGCTGCCGCTTTGATAATAATATCCTGCTTGTCTGCACGGGTCGTCACAGCCTCAAACATATCCTCCGCACTCTTGACATTTACAACTTCTACAAAACGTGGCTTTGCAATGGATGTTTCTCCTGTCACTAACGTAACATTTGCACCGCGAAGCATAGCGTTTCTTGCAATCGCATACCCCATTTTTCCTGTAGAATGATTGGTAATATAGCGAACCGGATCTAGTGCTTCCTGAGTAGCTCCTGCCGTAACCAGCACATTCATCCCTTTCATATCCTTCTCAAAAGCAATCGCTTTTAAAATATAGTCCAAAAGTACATCTGTCTCCGGAAGTTTCCCTTCTCCGATATCCTTGCATGCAAGCATACCTGTGGCCGGTTCGATAATTTCAAATCCATAGTGTTTTAAAATCTCGATATTATCCTGCGTAATCGGGTTGTGAAGCATCTGCGTGTTCATAGCCGGCGATACTATCTTCGGGCAATCGCATGCCAGTACCGTTGTCGTAAGCATATCATCCGCCAAACCGTGGGCCATCTTTGCAATTACATTTGCCGTAGCAGGTGCAACGAGCACCACGTCTGCCTGCTTCGAAAGTGCCACATGTTCCACGCTATATTGGAAATTGCGGTCAAATGTATCCACAAGGCATTTATTGTTTGTCAATGTTTCAAATGTAATTGGATTAATAAAATTAGTCGCATTCTTTGTCATAATCACATGCACATTACAATGAAGCTTGGAAAGCTTACTTGCTAGGTCTGCAATTTTGTAAGCAGCAATGCTGCCGGTTACACCAAGAATGACTGTTTTTCCTTTTAACATAAGCATCAACCCTTTTCTTTCTATAAATGATTGTAGTTATTCTACCACATTTTACCTAAAAGGTATACTCTTAAAATTAAGAAACATAATACTGTGCCTGGGCCTCCCACAGTTCCCCATAATGTCCCTCGACTCTTACCAACTCATCATGTGTTCCATATTGCACCATTTTCCCTTCAGAAAATACCGCTATCCTGTCACAGAAACGACAAGAGGAAAGACGATGACTAATATAAATTGCAGACTTTCCGCTTACCATTTGATTGAAGCGTGTGTAAATATCTGCCTCTGCCAATGGGTCTAATGCTGCCGTCGGTTCATCAAGCACCATCACTTTGGAGTCCTTGTATAATGCTCTGGCAATAGCCACCTTCTGCGCTTCCCCACCGGAAAGCTCCACACCTTCCTTATCTAAAATAGGATAAAGATAGGTTTCCAAACCTTTTGGAAGCGTTTTTAAACGCTCTGCAAAACCAGCTTGTTCGATACACATTTCTACTCGTTCCTTATCATAATCATATCCGGCTGCAATATTCTGTCCCAATGGAAATCCAAACAACTGGAAGTCTTGGAACACAACAGAAAAGATAGCAAGATACGAGGAGTAATCGTATTCCCTGATATCTACGCCATTTAAATAAATTGCACCTTCTGTTGGGTCATACAACCTGCAAAGCAATTTAATAAATGTGGTTTTCCCAGAACCATTTCTTCCAACCAAGGCTAGCTTTTCCCCTGCTGAAAATGTAAGTGATACATGGGAAAGTGCGTCCGTTTCCGCTCCCGGATATCGAAAACTGACATCCTTAAATTCAATCTGATATCCTTCCTTTTTATCCGGTACCTCCCGTTCTCCCTGAACCATGTGATTTGGCTTATCAAGAAATTCAAATACGGTTCGTAAATGCATGCCATTGACTCTCATCTCACCACATACATTGAGTAATTGGCCAAGGCCTTGGGACAACGCTGTAATCGCACCAATATACTGGGTAACTGAGCCCACACCGAAAGCCCCTGTAGAGGCCTTCAAGCATACGAAAACATAAACTAAACCAATGAAAACAACCGCGATTGCTGACGCTAGACCTCTAAGTAAGCCCATTGGTCCCTTCGCATAATTAGCCATAGTTCCACCCGGCATATAATTTCGATTCATATCGTTGTAATGCTTACAAATATTTTGTTGGTTATAAATCCGAAAATCTGCATTCTTAGAAGAACGCAACGGCAGAAATCCAAACGCATGCATAAGACGGTCACTGAGTTTGCCTTCCTCTTCGTTCTTCGCCCAATAATTATCCGCCTTCTGATTACAAAGTGGCCCTAACAGTGTAACTCCAAATAGTAGGGCAATCACAATCGGTACAAAGACAGGACTTCCTAAAACTGCAAGCCTTCCTGCACTCTCCGGAACCGGTATGGTAAAAAGACTCACCGTCAGCACGACTGCACCTAATATACGAAACAGTGCGCTCGTTCCATCTTCATAATAAAATATAACTCTCGTAAGCCCCCAGCCTGAGAACCAGTCATTTTCACGAATCGTCGCATACTCCTCATGTGTCTTCGGATTATCCAATACGCAGAAATCCATGGACATAATTTTGTCAGCATAAATCTTCCGCAAATACTGAAACATGGTAGCACGACGCGCCATTTTCCAATGATACATAGCATCTGTTAATAAGGTCAAAACTGCTGTAATTACAATTGTAGCCACCACCAATGGCCACAATACATCCGCTCGCCTTTGCCCTGCCAATTCATCAATAATACGTGCCGAAAACCAGATTCCTGCGTACGGCACCAATGCGCTCACCAGACAATATATCGTATAAGATGGAAATAACTGACGAACTCTGCTGCTTAAAAGTTTCAATGCCCGTTTATGTAATAAAAATGCTTGTTTAAATGACACCTTCATCTGATAGTTCCCCCTCTTGATAATATTTACTCTGTATCTGGAACAACTCTGCATATCTCCCGTTTGCTGCTAATAGCGAATCATGAGTGCCTTCCTCTGCGATTCCACCATCAGCCAAAAGAATAATTCGGTCACAGAAACGGGTGGATGCAAGACGATGGGAAATGTAAACGGAGGAAATTCCCTCTGTCATTTCCTTATATTTTAAATACATCTCATGCTCTGCAATAGCATCCAATGCTGCCGTCGGTTCATCCAGCACCAACATCTTTGACTCCTTGTATAATGCCCTTGCAAGCATCAGACGTTGCAATTCCCCACCAGAAAAATCAATACCGTCATCATAGACCTCCTTGCCCACATGATTGTAGATTCCATTTGGCAAACCTTCTATCTTCTCCAAAAGGCCCGCTTTTGAAAGACATGTCTTTACACGGTCTTCATCCGCCACCACATCCTGTGCAACATTATCTGCCACGGTTGATTGCAACAGTTGAAACTCCTGAAACACTGCTGAGAACAAAGCATAATAATCCCGCCTGTTATATTGCCGGATATCCTGTCCATTTAACAATACCTGCCCTTCTGTCGGGTCATAGAAACCACAAATAAGTTTTACAAGTGTTGTTTTACCTGCTCCATTCAGCCCCACAATGGCAAGTCGTTCACCCGGATGAATGGTCAAATTAATATGGGACAGGGTATACTCTTCTGCATTGGGATATCGGAAAGACACATCTTTCAACTCTATTTCACACTTTTCTAAATCTGATACCTTTAAAGACACGCCGTCCTCAAAACGGAAAATTTCCGGCACCTCTAAAAATTCTCTCATGATAGAAAGCTCATTGCTATTCTTCCGAAGCTCTGTCACACTTTTTAAAATACCCGTAATCCATGCGGTAAATCCAGTGACTGCTGAAAAATAAAGCAGAAACTCGGATGCTGAAAGTTCCCCACGAATGGTCAACGTAATTAAATAAGCATAAGCAATTCCGTTTCGTAGAACCGTCATAACTGCATCTACCACATTCGCCAAAAGACACACACTTTGTCCACGCATAATAAACGCGTCGTATACTGCCAAGGTACGATTGTATATATCATTCAACCACTCCTGCATGCCAAATAGACGAATATCCTTTGCCCAATTCATTTCTGCCGCAACACGGTTGGAGTACCCCATCTGTCTTGTGTAGCGTGCCTGCTCCTCCCGATGACGAAAATACCACTCATTAAAATAAATATTTGCAAAGTATCCAATAATCGTGGTCGCTATAATCACCACAAGCAGAAGCGGTTCTAAAGAAGATACCATAAACAAATATACGATAAATCCTAAGATGTTAATTAGCAAAGCACGCAGATTTCCCCAGAATGCTCCACCATTTAGATGTCTCATGACAGCATCCGCAGCCTTCTCACGCTTCTCACCTATCACCTTGTCTTCCATGTTTGGATAGGAAGTAGTTACTGATTTATGGGACACTCGCCAAAGCATCCCATCTTGCACCTCTATCTGTCCAAACATCGTGTTAGCCTCTGCATATGTTTTCGTCGATGTCAAAACAAGCAAAATAACTGTAAACAAAAGAATGGTTGTAAGTAATTCTAAAATTGGGGCCCCCGTTTCCACTTTGTTCAAAATAGCAGGCACCACCAGTAACTCTGCTGTACTGTTTGCCACCGTTAAAACGGCCGTAACAACCAGTAATCCCAGCACGCTTTTTCGCATTTCCCAGGCTGCTTGAATCATGTATCCAATATTTTGCAGCAAATGATATTTCGGTCTTTCCATAAGCCTGTCCCCCTTTGTTTTCCAATCATATACTATTTTCTTTATTGATTCAACAAGTTGCAAATATAATTTATTTTTTCTAATATATACCAATTACTGTATTTTGTCAATATTTCGTTTAGTCATTCACTAAAATAACATTTTATTACCAACAAAAAAGTAAGCCATCATTTCAACGAAAAATGATAGCTTACGCTCTAATTCTAATCCTTATAATAGTTACTCAACATCTCACACAAAACACTGAAATACTGCTGATTAATACTATACAAAACAGTTCTCCCTCGATTTCGTGTCTTTAACATACCCGCTTTTATCATAAGAGATAAGTGATAATATGCATTCGTACCACTAAGACCAAACTCCTGCTCAATATCTTTAATAGTAACCTCTTTACGTTGCTTTATCAGATTGAGGATGTCAATCCGATTACGTTCTGATACAGCATGCCCAAAAACCTCTAATTCAGGCAAGCATGCTTGCATGTTGAGATAATCAAGCACCTCAACATAATCACTTCCCAAAAACAGTAAAACGCCATCATCAAAAAAATGAATCCTTATACAGTTCTTGTTTTTTAAACAAAAAGAGATAAATACATTAGAGAATTCTCCTAAGTCAATAGCTTGTTGTTTGTCTTGTTTCATTTTGTCTATAATCAATTCGCAATCAAATTGATGCATTAAATTGGTAACCAATTCAACATTTTTTTCATATTGTTTGGAAAGCACATATTCCTTTTTCATTAATTCATGAGACAGTTTTTGTATTGCCTTCTCTGGTTCTATAAAGAAAGAATATAACGCACTTTTAACCACGCTATTGTATTTAGAATTTTTAATTAACTCATTGATGACTGATAACGATTGCTTCCCTTCATTAAGAGTTTGTTCATCTATTTCTTTGAAGTAAAATTTCATCAGATTTTCAACTACTTGCTCATAGTCAGATAGTAACGTTTGAACCTTTGCTAAATTGTATTTACCCAATACGGAATCTGTAATGTATGGTTCATGATAAAATGTAGACATAAAATTCCTATTGTTATCCGACATAAAAAAGAATACCAGCAGTTCATCTGAAAATGGCAAATACTCATCCAGCATTCTATTAAAACACTCTGTATCCTCGGATGATTTATTATAATTAATAAACTTTGTCAAACAAAACTCTTTATTGAAATATAATGTAAACAAGAAAAATAGATCATATATATAGCCTGGTTCTCTTAAAAATTTAATATTCCTCATTGAAATCTCCTACTGATTCTTAATTTCAAAGAAACGTTGTCTAAAGACTCTATCTTATCAACTTCTGTATCTTCTTACTCGTCTCCGTTCCAGCCACCTTCAATAGTTCGAACAATAAAGACTCATAGGTTGTCACAATTGCACCTTCCTGACGCGCACGTTCAATGGCAACCTGCTTGTCCGATTCCTTTCGACTGGAAATGCAGTCAGCAACCAGCACCGGCACGAATCCCGCTGCCTTCAAATCAATCACCGTTTGAAGCACGCAGATATGAGCCTCGATTCCGCATACAATAATATATTTCTTAGAAGAAATCTTATCGGCCACACAGTCATAAGCCGTGAATGACAACTTGTCCGTGTAGGCCACATCTTCCACTGCATCTGTAATCTCCTTGACACTTGTTCCAAGTCCCTTTGTATACTGTTGTGTAATATACATCGGAACCTCTAATATCTTAAGCCCCTTTAACAAAATCTCAGAATTGTGAATCAACTGTTCCTTTTCATTCATCACCGGAACCAATTTTTCCTGATAATCCACCACAATGGCTGCGGTGTGTTCCCGTTCGATTCTCATGGTAATTCCTCCTATTTCAAATCCAACTGTACCGGACAATGGTCAGAACCCATCACATCGGTTAAAATCTTAGCATCTTCCAATCTGTCCTTCAAGCATTCTGATACGCAGAAATAGTCAATTCTCCATCCTGCATTCTTCGCACGCGCACTAAACCGGTAAGACCACCATGAATAAACGTCTTTCACATCCGGATAAAAATATCGGAAGGTATCGATAAAGCCTGCTTTTAAAACTTCGCCAAATTTTGCACGTTCTTCATCTGTAAATCCCGCATTTTTGCGATTTGTCTTTGGATTCTTAAGGTCGATTTCCTGATGTGCCACATTCAAATCACCACAGAAAATGACACCCTTCTTTTCTTCCAGCTTCTTTAAATATGCAAGGAAATCTGTTTCCCACTGCATGCGGTAATCCAGTCTCTTAAGCCCGTCCTGGGAATTCGGTGTATAAACAGTCACCATGTAGAAATCTTCAAATTCTAGCGTAATCACACGGCCTTCACGGTCGTGTTCTTCTATTCCAATACCATATTGCACAGAGATTGGTGCCTGCTTTGTAAAAATAGCAGTCCCTGAGTATCCTTTTTTCTCTGCATAGTTCCAATACTGATGGTAACCCTCTAATTCCAATTCCAGTTGGCCTTCCTGCATTTTACTTTCCTGAATACAGAAAATGTCGGCATCCACTTCCTTGAAAAAATCCAAAAAGCCTTTCTGTACACAGGCACGAATTCCATTTACATTCCACGAAATTAACTTCATCTATATGCTCCTTATTTTTCCAATATCTTTTTAATCTCTGACATAAATGTATTTACATCTTTAAATTCACGGTAAATAGATGCAAATCTTACATATGCCACTTCATCCAACTCTTTTAACTTCTCCATGACGATTTCACCAATCACGCTGGTTGGAATCTCCTTTTCCTCACGGCTGAAGATTTCCGTCTCAATCTTTTCGATTGTTTTTTGGATATCTGCTGCTGAGATAGGACGTTTATAACATGCTCTCAAGATACCGCCCTCAATTTTAGAACGGTCATATTGCTCACGGTTATCATCTTTTTTAATAACAATAAGCGGAATTGTCTCTATCTTCTCATATGTGGTAAATCGTTTGCCACACTCGTCACAGCAACGTCTTCTACGAATAGAACTTCCATCCTCTGCCGGTCTTGAATCTATAACTCTTGTATCTGTTGCACTACAATATGGACATTTCATTTTTTATGATCCTCCTGGTAAATATAAATCTACCCTTGTATTCTAACAGAAATGTTTCACTATTTGCAACCTTTCAGACATTTTTCCTCGCTAATTTCTACCATAATAAAATCTTCCCCAATTTTTTTTATACAATCAAAGGGAATCACAAATTCACAGTCGCTTCCAAAGATACCACAGAACTTGGTATGCTCCGGCACAATAAGCGCCTGTATGCAGCCATCACACAGGTCAAACACTAAATCCTCCACACACCCCAGCCGCTTGCAAGTACACAAATTGATTACCTCTTTTTCACGAAGTTCACAAAGTCTCATACTATCACCCTTTTTACTTCTTATAATTCAATATATGCAGAATAATTTGTTCTTGTTGTTTTTAGGGTTGTTTTTTTCTATATTTTTGCTATACTATCATTAGAAGCTGTACCACTAAGCGTTTCGGACGTGTGCGGGCGGATATTTTCATCACCTGGCGTAGTGGCAAGGCTTTTTTCTTTTTTGCGCCTAATATACATTGTCTGTGTATAAACATCTAAGTGTTTTTTTGAAACAACTGTAACTATCGTCCGTTCTCCTCTCGTAAACTTCAACACTGGTTTATTGAAATACATACCACCATTTTCTATCAACTCCGGATTTCCAATGACTTCTGGAATATAGCCAAAATCTATGTCTGTAACGACCTCTTGTCCTCTCCCCACTTCCTTGCATACTTGTCCATGAGATTTTACAATTTTTCTTATTTCATCTGCTCGAAGCACACAATTATGTCCCTCTATATCCACCTGAAACATCCTTTTCACTCGCTCTGCTAAATCACTTGGAATAATACCAAAATACATTTTTTTATTACTCGTCTTTTCACTTTTAGCCTTTTTAACAAATTCCATTAAATGCTTTTCATCCTTGTAAATTTCGATCTTACTACTATGCCCCCAATTTTCTATTTGTTTTTTTGTATATGGCTTTAGGTGCTTTTTTCTACTCATATCGAACTCTTCTTCCTGTCTCTTCATTATTTTTTCTATTTTATAAATATATCTATTAGTATTTATACTATACTATATAGTATAGTTATTTACAAGCATAACTTTTTGTATTATACTAATAAATATAATTTTGTTTTATCAGAATTGGAGTATAGATTATGGAAGAATATAATTATAAGAAAATTACACAACTCATGAAACAAGCACGGAAGGAATACAACTATACGCAAGAACAAGTTGCAAAAGACTTAAATTGTACCCCTGCATTTATCAGTAATGTGGAAAATAATCGTGCAAAACTTAATTTACGTATCCTTAGTTATTATTCACATGCTTTTAAAGTTCCTTTGGAATCTTTTCTAGATCCCCACCCTGTTGAAACACAAAGGGATTATGTTGTACTTCACATTGATAAAGAAGAGGAACTAAATAAAGAACTTTTAGATGTTTTTAAACGTTATTCCATTGAAGAACGAAAGAAAATCATAGAAATTATAAAATATTGGAACTCTGACTCTTCAAAACCGCTTTAAACGGTTTATATCTAAGAAACCCCTAAGGAATACTAACTTATTCCACAGGGGTTTTGTAATTCATCAATTCTTCTTTTTCTTTTCTCGTCATACGTTTAATCGCATACTCTCGGCGCATTGCCTCTTCCTTCGTCTCAAATATCTCATGATAAACAAGAACTACTGGAAGTCTTGCTTTTGTATATTTAGCACCCTTTCCATCATTATGGTCCTTCAAACGCTTTTCCAGATTATTGGTCCACCCAGTATAATAAGTGCCGTCCTTACACTTTAAAATATATGTGTAATTCATTGTCAAATACCCCTACTCCTGCAAATTCTCTGGTCTAAAACTCACCGGTAACAGTTGTTCCAACGTATAAGTTTCTATCCCATCTGATTTCAACAAATGAATTTCGAAATCATCCGCACAGAATTCGCGCATCACCTGTCTGCACACACCGCATGGGGGAAATAAGCCTTCAATCACTCCATCTTTTCCACCACATACTGCAATTGCTGCAAATTCTTTTTTGCCTTCACTTACTGCTTTAAAAAATGCAGTACGTTCTGCACAATTTGTCGCAGAAAAGCTTGCGTTTTCCACATTGCATCCCGTGTAAACACTACCATCTTTGCAGAGCAATGCCGCGCCAACTTTATATCCAGAATAGGGACTATATGCCTGCTCCATAGCCTGTTTTGCCATTGTAGCTAATTGTTCCTTCGTCATAGAAATCACCTCACTGTTGATGTTTATATATCATAGCAAAAGCATGCAAAAAAATCTATTGTATTTTTTACATTTTGGTATATACTATTATTAGAAGCTGTACTTCGTGTCGTCTCGGGCGTATAGATAGGGGCTTGTTCATCTATCACTGTTGCAAGGCTTCTATTTTTTTTACTTATATACATGGTTGTCTATATACTCCTCCAGACAAATATCCTCTTCAAACATCTCTTTTGCCACATCCTCGCCAACATATCTGTAATGCCAAGGCTCATAATTAATTCCTGTAATCTCCGTCTTATCTTCCGGATAACGCTGAATAAATCCATATTCATGGGCATGCTCTTCAAGCCAAGTATACACCTCTGAGCCAGAACTATGAACGCCGTCCGCATTAATATCCACAGCTATCCCCAACTGATGCTCGCTTGTTCCAGGAACTGCCACCCATTTTTCAGCGTACCACCTTGCCACAAATTTCATACGAACCTTTTCCTGATATTCTTCCACCTTCTCATTCATCAGCTTCTGTTGGTCTTCTTGGGTACGATAACCTTCTCGCACAATCATGTAAAGGCCTTCTTCTTCTGCCGCATCAAACATATCTTGTAGTGCTGGATAGATTCTCGCGTCCACACGTTCACCATTATCCAGCTTGGTTAATTTCACTGCATAATTTTGTGGAACATGATATTCGTCATTTACCAAAATCAGATTCCAGCCATTTGTATCTGTGGCATATTCCGTTCTTTTTGAAAAGATAAAACCACAGATACATAAAGCTACAAATATCCCGAAAAGCGTATTTACAAATTTTCTCATTCCTTAATCCTCCGTATACTAATAAGTATACCCATGTTTCCTTAAGGAATTTGTTGGTAAAATATGAAGTGTTTCTTAAAAAAACTTAGATTTCAGGCAAACAATTCTTTTGACACAAAAAATAGCACCTAAACCTTTTTTTGGGGGGCTAGATGCTATCTCTGTCTATTATATTTTCTATTTCTTCCGAAAAACGATATGAACTCAAGTCAATGTCCTTGTCCAACTTCTCAATGCATGTATATTTGTCTTGTGAATAACTCTTAGAAAGTATTGCATATATCTTTTGCATTGGTTTTCTAGTGACATCTCGAATATCTTTTTTCAACAAGGTATTTGGCACATTCAGTTTTGTATTTCTATCTTTTGTAAAACCAATACACCCTCTAACATTCCCTGCAACCTTCTCAGTAAAGAGCATTGGTCCTCTATCAGTAAACTCCCCTATCATCGTGGCACAACGTTTAATTTCCATCATACTTTCTAGAATATCAAGTTTCTGTCCTGTAGAACCATCCTTGGACAAAGTAAAATCATTTTCAGTTAATCTCTTATCCAAACATTTCTCATAAAAATGAATCGCTGATGAGACCTCGTTTTTATTGAGTTTCACGCCAGTCAAATGCAAAAAATTCCCTCTATGAAACACCACCTCATATTTTTGCATTGCCGATAACAGTTTAGTTTCTGACGATAATTGCTTGCTAATCTCTGATGGTACCCCATACAAAAACAAAACTTTTTGATCTTCGAGGTGTTCTTTATACAATTGTGCTGCCTTTGTCATTATCTGAATTGCACGTCTTTTGTCCATAGTCATTCCTCTATCCGTATCGTTTTAAAAAGGGAATGTTAATGCCGCGGCACTAAACACTCCCTTTTAGTGGTTGATTTTTCCGTTGTCTGCCAACCTCCAGCACCTATGTCTGGAAAATAACAGGTTTTTCCGTTGCCTGCCAACCTCCGACACCTACGTTCGGAAAACATATCAGATTTTAGGTGTCAACCCACCGCTGATTCACAGCTTTTCTTCTAATTACATTTTACACGAAAAAGTGAAAAAACGCAATTACATTCTTAAAATATGCTGATACATTGAAAAATATACTTATTTTCCAATAATACCATTTACTATCTTACACAAATATCATTTGTTGTCAACCTTTTTATTCGCTATTCTACCATGAGCCCCTGTCTCTGTTTTAAACCTATCGAACTCGATAGATTTATAAGTTTCCTATTGAAAAACGGATGCTCTCCACACTTTTGCAGTTAGTTTTGATGTAGTATAGCTCGAAAGCTTTATAAAACAAGGCTTCCGAGCTATTTTTATTTCAAATTTTCATCTTTTTCCTATAGCGTTTTGTAACGCTTTGTGTTATAATTAATATTATACCTA
>JAXJXL010000053.1:0-10787 GCA_036307525.1 Faecalimonas sp. | reverse complement strand
TTTCTGTCATGGGTTGTTACATCCTTTCCGGTGCTTCAAAACCAAGCACATCGATACATGTCTCTAGCACACGTTTTGTAATAGAAAGTAGTGCAATATAACCTGCTTTTCTTTCTTCATTTTCTTCTGACAAAATCTTTGTCTCATGATAAAAACGGTTAAACGCATTTGACAAATCATAAATGTATGCGCAAATCTTATGCGGTGCAAGTTCTTCATATGCGCCTTCCATTACGGAATTAAACTTCGCAACCTCCAGCATCAACGCTTTTGCGCTTGCCGACTCAGCCTTTTGAATTTCACAAGCCTCCACTGTTTTACCGCTTTCGGCATATTTTGTCAAAATAGACTTAATACGAACAATGGTATATAAGATATACGGACCTGTATTTCCTTCAAAGGAAATGAAACGGTCAATATCAAATACGTAATCCTTGGCCGCCTGATTTGACAGGTCGCCGTATTTCAATGCTGCCAAACCTACCTTTTTGGCAGTTTCTCTTGCTTCTTCCTCATCGATAGCACGATTTTCAATGATTTTCTCATACATCTTATCGTTAATATCACCAACAAGTTCTTCCAGACGCATTACGCCGCCATCTCTAGTCTTAAACG
Source organism: Faecalimonas sp. (assembly GCA_036307525.1). Taxonomy (GTDB): domain Bacteria; phylum Bacillota; class Clostridia; order Lachnospirales; family Lachnospiraceae; genus Faecalimonas. The sequence goes on along the minus strand of JAXJXL010000053.1, from coordinate 10,172 downwards.
GCTTTCCGTCCTTCCCATTCATGGTACCGAAGCCAATGTGTTTCAGTTCTGTTTCCTGACGTACAATGCCTGTCTTCTTTGCACAGCGGAACACCTGCTCAAAATGCATTTCCTGACGCTTGTCTGTAACATAAACCACTTGGTCTGGCTGATACAATTTTTCACGCTCCACCAAGGTTGCAAGGTCAGTTGTCGCATACAATGCTGCCCCATCAGATTTTAAAATCATGCACGGTGGAACCTCTTTGGTATCAGTCTCTTCTTTGACATCAACTACTAAAGCACCTTGGTCTTCACGGGCATATCCTTCATCCTTCAGATACTGCACCATGTCTGCAATGTAAGGCTTTGCATCTGCCTCGCCTTTCCAAAGGTCAAACTCTACATTTAATGCACTGTAATTTTTCTTTAAATCCGGCAAGGATACATTCATAATATGTCGCCACAACGCCGTATAGCCCCTATGCCCATTTTGCAACAAATATGTGGCCTGAAGTGCCTCTTCTTTAAATGCTTCGTTTTCCTTTGCATAGGCACTTGCTGTCGGATAAATCTCTCCAAGCTCTTCAATTGTAAATGGCGACTCTTTTGGATACTCTCCTTCAAATGACTCATCAAAATACGGAAGTTCAGGCTGTCTTCTCTTCAATTCCATCATGACAAGCCCCATTTGAGAACCCCAGTCACCCAAATGCACATCACCAATTACTTGATGTCCAACATATCTTCCGATACGTTTCACACTTTCGCCAATAATGGCAGGGCGAAGATGACCTACATGGAGCGCTTTTGCAACATTTGCTCCGCCATAATCAACTACAATCGTTTTCACTTTATCAGGTTCTGAAACACCAAGCTTCTCCTCTGCATTCATATTTTTCAAATAGTCTGCAACAAATGCAGTATCTAATGTAATATTAATAAATCCTGGATTTACTGCCTCTACTTTTTCAATGCAAGCACAGCCTTCCAATGCAGCAACCACATCATTTGCAATCATGATTGGTGCTTTTCTATAAACCTTCACAGCTGCCATGGCACCATTACATTGATATTCACATAAATCAGGTCTGTTTGACAACGTTACCTTCGCGTACTGTTTATCATAACCAGCCTTTTCAAACGCATTTTCCAGTTCAAACGTAAGCAAATCAACTAACTTCTTCATAATTCCTCCTGAATTCCTTTATCTAATCATTCTAGCATAACTTTTTCGTCCCAACAACTGTAAATAAGAGTTTAATAGTATTACATTACAGATTGGATTAGAAACATATATAGTACAGTTCCTACCCCAATACTAAGTAAATTGTTGCGCTTCCAAATATGTAATACTGCTACAACCAGTACGGAAATCGCTTCCGGAATCCCATACGGTTTGGAAAGTATGGACGTGTTTTTCAGGCAATATACCACCAGCATACCAATAACTGCCGGTGTCAAAACCTTCCCTAAGTACTGTATTGTTTTCGGAATTTCTCTTCCCTTCGGAAACACAAGGAAGGGAATTACACGTGTTGCAAATGTCGTGATTGCAACTACGACAATAATCAGAAACGACATTCCTGCACTTAACGGCATATTCTCTCCTCCTTATCCAATTGTTTTCTTCCTACAAAAAGCAATGCCACGATAGCCAGCATCGCCGGTAATACGAAATTATTTACGCCAAATATCAACAGACTAACAACTGCCACTGCCACTCCGATTAATTCCGGAATGCGGTTTCTTCTCTCCATCCATTGCTCAATAAAGATAACTACGAACAATGCTGTCATGGCAAATTCAATGCCTTCTGAACTGATTGGCAATAAGGTTTTTGCAATCGCACCAATGGCAGACCCCAATATCCAATATGCATGGTCAAGCACTGAAATTGCAAATAGAAACTTGGCTTCATCCACTCCCTTTGGTACCTTAGTTGTACAAAGCAGAGAATAGGTTTCGTCTGTTAGTGCAAAAATCATATACCATCTCTTTTTTCCTATTTTATTAAATCTTTCCAAAAGTGATATCCCATAAAACACATGACGCACATTCACCATAAAGGTCAAGAAAATTACCTGAATAAAAGAAATACCTGGCACAAAAAAGTTGACTGCCAGATATTGTCCTGAACCTGCGTATACCATGATACTCATAAGTATCGCCCATAAGAAAGAATATCCTTTTTCTGCGTACATTACTCCAAAAGCGATTCCAATAAACAGATACCCTGTAAGAACTGGAATTGTATATGGAAATGCTTTCTTAAACGCCTGTTTATATTCCGACATCTTTCATCCTCTTTTCTAACACACCTAGGCGGATTCGAACCGCCGCACCCGCCTCCGGAGGGCGGTGCTCTATCCCCTGAGCTATAGGTGTATCCGTCTTAAAAAGACCTTGTATATCGTAACACATTTATTTTTAATTGTAAAGAAATTGATTTTTCTAGTTGCATTTTAAATTATGATGCGCTATAATCAAGAAACCATAATATTTATCAGTTCACTTTTCATGACAACTCAGTCATTATTCAGCCATTTATAATTTATCAGTAATTCATTCACTTATGAAAGGAGTATTTATGAATTATCAACAATTTGTTATGGCACTCAAAGAAAAAGTGTCCTTTAAACTTGGGCAAAATGTGGATGTTCAAATCCATACAGCCCTCAAAAACAATGGTTATGAGCGTGTCGGCTTAACCATTTCTGAAAAACACATCAACCTGTCCCCTACCATTTATTTAGAAGAATACTTCAAACATTTTGAAGAAGATGATTCTATCGATGATATTGCAGAAAGCATTTTGCATGTCTATCACGAGATTAGATTCGAACATTCTTGGCAGGTACATACCATTTCAAACTTCGAAAATATGAAAGAAAAAATCGTTTACAAAATCATCCATGCACCCCAAAACGAAGTTCTTCTTCAAACACTTCCATCTATTGCATATCTAGATTTTGCAATTGTCTTTTATATCCTGTTTGAAATCGATGATAAGGGAACCGCCACCATACCTGTTACTGAAGATTTACTTCAAGTCTGGGAGACAACACTAGATGAAATTCACGAACTAGCAAAACTAAACACATCCAAACTACTTCCTGCAGTTTTTAAGCCAATGCGCATTGTCATTGACGAACTGATGGGAAATCCATGCAACAACCTCATTCAGTCGGATGACATTATGTTTGTATTAACCAATTCTCTGCGAAGCTTTGGGGCTGCATGCATTCTATATGACGACGTCTTATTTCACATCGGAAATTTATTAAGGGAAAACTATTTTATTCTTCCTAGCAGCATTCATGAGGTTATTATTATTCCTGAAAGTCAGGCTCCATGCAAAGAAACACTAAACGAAATGATTGTAGAGATAAATGTATCCCAGGTTGAAATCGAAGATGTTCTGTCAGACCATGTGTATTACTATAATCGTGAGAAAAAAGAATTATTGCAACATTAACAGATATTGACACAAAAAGGCGTATGATTCTAAAATCATACGCCTCATTTTGTATCTTATTCCGCTTTTGCTCTACCTAAGTATTCACCTGTTCTTGTATCGATTTGGATCATTTCGCCTTCTTCGATAAAGATTGGAACCATAACAACTGCACCTGTTTCAACTGTAGCTGGTTTTGTTACGTTAGTAGCTGTATTACCTTTCACACCTGGTTCTGTTTCAGTAATTGTTAAATTAACAAAATTCGGTGCTTCTACGCTGAATGCTTTTCCTTGGAAAAATTGAATTGTAACTTCATCATTCTCTCTAACATATTTGATTGCAGTTTCTACATCCTCATAAGTAAGTGGAATCTGATCATAGTTTTCAGGGTCCATGAAATAATAAAGTTCACCATCATTATATAAGTACTGCATTTTCTTCTTTTCGATGTGAGCCTTTGGAAATCTGTCATTTGGATTGAATGCTTCTTCTCTTGTAGCTCCAGTTAAAATGTTTTTATATTTCGTTCTTACAAAGGCAGCACCTTTACCTGGTTTTACATGTTGAAATTCAAGAATTACATGTGGTTGTCCATTAATTTCAAATGTAATACCGTTTCTAAAATCACTTGCGCTAATCATATTTGTCCTCCTTGTTTATCTCTGCATCATATCCATTCTTCGCAGAGCACGCTTATAGAATAATTTTATAATAATTTGCATATTTTTTCAAGCATTTTTTTATGGTCGTAAAATCTCTAAGATTTCTTTTAATTTGTCTGCTTGAATTTGACCTGGTGCGGATGCTTTCTTCAGGGTTCCAAAAGTAAGAGCAGAGCCAAATATTTCTCCCGCCACTCTACTGACAGCACCCATTTCAGCCATAGACATGGTAGCTATCGGGCTTTGGGCATAGTGTGCCACCATTTCTTCTGTGGCATTTAAAAGAGTTAATACATCTTTCGAGCTTTGTGGCATAACTGCAATCTTTGGGATATCAACACCAATCTCCTGCATATAGCAAAGTCTTTTTATAATTTCCGCTTTCGATGGAGTTTTATAAAAATCATGGTTAGAGCCAACAACAACTACTTCTCTTTCCTTTAATTCTGCTACCAGTTTTGTTACATCCTCATTTATGTACACTTCCACATCTATCATATCAACTAGTTTAGCGTCTGCTACTTGGTGCAAAAGTTCTGCATACTGCTCATAAGTAATCTCTTTTTCTCCACCTTCAGCTTTAGTACGAAATGTAAACAAAAGTGGAATTTCTCCTAATTCCCTTCGCAATTCTTCTGCAAGTGCTTTTACTTTTTCTACCTCGAATGCAGATTCAAACCAATCAACTCGCCACTCTACCAAATCAGCAGCGCTTCCAACAATCGCTCTGGCTTCCTGTAAAATCTCGTCCTGTGTTTCCCCTACAATCGGAACACAGATTTTCGGCATTCCTTCACCTATCTTAACATTTCTAATTACTACTGGATTCATGCCTCTATCCTCCTACCAATTCTTCTTCTATCATAAAATAAATTGCGACTCATTTCAACCATTCCCTTGACATTTTTGCTTTTTCGCTTTAAAGTAAAGAAGTAGTTAGTAAGTAAAGGAGATTTCAAATATGAAGGAAATTACCGGACACACGGTACTCACCGGACTTTTAGGAAGTCCTGTTTCACATAGCATCTCACCAATGATGCACAATGAAGCATTCAGACAATTGAATTTGGATTACGTTTACCTTGCATTTGATGTGGGCATAGAAGGTATGGAAGCCGCTGTAAATGGATTTCGTGCGCTCAACGTTCGTGGTTTCAATGTAACAATGCCGGGCAAAAATATCATGCCATCACTCTGTGACAAGCTGACTCCCGCCGCAGAAATTTGCGGTGCTGTAAATACAGTAGTAAATGACAATGGGACTCTAACCGGATATACAACCGATGGAACCGGATACTTGCGCGCTGTGGGTGATGCAGGTCATAATATTATCGGAAAGAAGATGACAATGCTCGGTGCCGGTGGCGCTTCAACTGCCATTTTCGTACAGGCTGCCCTTGACGGTGTATCTGAGATTTCCATATTTAACAATCGTAGTAAGAATTTCGAGCGTGCACAAACTATTATCAACAAGCTGCGCGAGCATACATCTTGCAAAGTAAATTTATTCGACTATGGAGATGAAGCAATCTTAAGACGTGAAATTGGAGACAGTTCCATCCTAATAAACGGAACCTCTGTGGGCATGGCGCCAAATGTAGACTCCTCTATTATCACGGACACAACGATGTTCCACAAGGATTTGGTTGTCTCGGACATTATTTATAACCCTCGTGAAACCAAACTTATGAAACTGGCAAAAGAAGCCGGGTGCCAGACCTTTAATGGTTTATATATGCTCCTGTATCAAGGCGCAGAAGCATTCAAGCTCTGGACAGGCCAGGATATGCCAATTGATATTATTAAAGCAAAATATTTTTCCGAATAAGGAGCCACAAAACCGCCTACAAAATTGCAGGCGGTTTTCACTTCTTTTATTATTTTCTACGTTTTGCTTTCTTATAAAAATACAATACAATCTTCTCTAATTTACGTTTAAACACAATCTGAATTTCTTCCTTCGGATGAATTGGTTTTACCAGAACATTTCTGATTCCGGTTCGTTTCGCTCCCCATACATCTGTGAATAACTGATCCCCAATAAAAATGGTATTAGCTCTATCTGTTCCCATAAGCTCCATCGCTTTTTCATAATTCTTGGTAGATGGCTTATGGGCATCAAAAATATAGTGAACGTGGACATCCTCGTTAAACATCTTCACACGCGGTTCCTGGTTATTCGAGAGCAAACAGCAATCGAATCCAATTAATTTCAATCTCATAAACAAATTCTTAGCACGCTCATCTGCCGGTGCGCCATGCATAACAAGCGTATTATCAATGTCGAAAATTAAGCCTCGATATCCTTCTTCATATAATTTTTCAAATGGAATGATGTATGTTGATGCAACATACTCATCCGGAAAAAATGTTTCAAACATATACTATTCTCCTCATCTTTTTATCTTTTCGATAATTTCTTTACAGATTATATCTGTGCTCTTTCCATCCGTATCAACAACAAAATCGGCGGCTCCTTCATATTTAGGGCATCTTGTTTTCATCATATCACGAATAGCTTCCACATTTTTATTTCCTCGAAGAAGCGGCCTGTTATCATCATCCTTAACACGTTCTAGAATGGTTTCCGGTTGCGCATTCAAAAGCACAACTTGTCCGCTTTTCTTCATTGCTTGCACATTCTCATCCCGAAGTACAGCACCACCCCCACAGGAAACAACCTTGTTGTGCTCCCCTTGTATCTGAATTAACAGATTCGTCTCAACATCACGAAAATACAACTCACCTTTTTGTGTGAAAATATCGGGAATACTCATTCCTTCACGCTCCACAATCAGTTGATCCATATCTATCATTTCCATTCCATAATTCTTCGCCAAGCACGAAGCAACCGTACTCTTTCCAGAACCCATGAAACCGATTAAAAAGACATTTTCCATGTCAGCTTTCCTCCAGTACCTTCTTTACATCTTGTTTAAACTGCTCCCAAGCCTTTTCATCATCTACAAAATATTTCGGACATATCTTACCTGTAATATCATAATGCCTAATGATGTCCTCTTCTGTCAAGTTAAATTTCTCACAGAGCCACGCAGTCAAATCAACCATGGACTTATATGTTTCTTTTGTGTATGTGCCATCGCTTGTTTTATGACAGGTCTCAATAGAAACCGTATCCGAATTGCGATGATTGGATGCATAAGCAATTTCCCATGTTGGAACACATTGCAGAATTTCCCCCTCTAAGCCAATAATAAAATGACTGCTGGCCTTTGTCTTTTTTACATCCTTTAGATTTTCAAAATAACTTCGATTCTGTTTTGCTGTAGTTCCAGGATTGGCAGTATAATGAATGACAATATTATTAATTTTATCACTTTGAGTTCCTGGTCTTGAATAAGGATTGATTGTCAAAAGCTGCACATCTATCTCCGGCTGTGCCACACGCATGCTGGACGCATCCCGCTCTGCATATTTATCACTAAATGGACCAACTTCCAAAAATTTCATTCCCACAAGCACTACCATTAATGTAATAAGTATAAACATACCCATTCTGGTATACAGTTTCACACGTCTTCTGAATTTTGTTTTCCTTCTCTGCCTGCGTTTTTGTACCATTGCAATCCCCTCTTTTGCATTTACTTTTCTTAATTATATCATGATAAACGTATAAATGTGTGAATTGTTCCTTAGAAATTTCTTAAAAAATAAAACGAGGCATGCAAAAATGCATGCCTCAATCTCATTTTTACGCTTGGTCTACGCTGTAGTTTGGAGCTTCTTTTGTAATGTGAATGTCATGTGGATGACTTTCTTTTAATGAAGCTGCTGAGATTTTAACAAATCTTCCATTCTCCTTCAATTCTTCGATGGTTGGAGTACCGCAGTAACCCATACCAGAGCGAAGTCCACCGAGTAATTGGAATACAGTATCTTCGACTAGACCTTTATATGCTACACGACCTTCTACACCTTCCGGAACCAATTTCTTAGCATCAGCTTGGAAGTAACGGTCTTTGCTTCCATTTTCCATAGCTGCAATAGAACCCATACCACGATATACTTTATATTTTCTTCCCTGGAACAATTCAAAGTTTCCTGGGCTTTCGTCACAACCTGCAAAGATACTTCCCATCATACATACGTTAGCACCTGCAGCAATTGCCTTTGTCATGTCTCCAGAATACTTGATACCTCCATCTGCAATAATTGGAATACCATATTCTTTTGCGACAGCATAACAATCCATAACAGCTGTAATCTGAGGTACACCAATACCTGCTACAACACGTGTCGTACAGATAGAACCAGGTCCAATACCCACTTTAACAGCATCTACACCTGCTTCGATTAATGCTCTTGTAGCATCACCTGTTGCAACATTACCTGCAATTACTGGAAGATCCGGATATTTCTCTTTTACCATCTTCACTGTACGAATAACGTTTGCAGAATGACCATGGGCGGAGTCCATAACAACAACGTCAACTTTTGCTTTCACAAGTGCATCCACACGGTCTAATACGTTAGCTGTAATACCAACTGCAGCACCACAAAGAAGACGTCCTTGTGCATCTTTTGCAGAGTTAGGATATTTAATTTGTTTTTCAATATCCTTAATGGTAATTAATCCTTTTAAGTTGAAATCTTTATCAACGATAGGTAATTTTTCTTTTCTGGCTTTTGCAAGAATAGACTTTGCTTCTTCCAAGGTTGTACCTTCAAGGGCGGTAATCAAGCCTTCTGAAGTCATGGACTCCTTAATCTTCTTAGAGAAATCTTCTTCAAACTTCAAATCACGGTTTGTAATGATCCCAACCAATTTCTTTCCTTCTGTAATAGGAACCCCTGAAATACGGAATTTTGCCATCAATTCGTTGGCATCCTGTAATGTATGCTCTGGCGATAATGAGAATGGGTCCGTAATAACGCCATTTTCTGAACGTTTTACCTTATCTACCTCTTCTGCCTGAGCTTCAATTGACATGTTTTTATGAATAATACCAATTCCACCTTGACGAGCCATTGCAATAGCCATACGATGTTCTGTAACCGTATCCATACCTGCACTCATCATTGGGATATTTAATCGAATTGTCTTAGTTAAATTAGTAGATAAATCTACTTGGTTCGGAATTACCTCTGAATAAGCAGGTACTAAAAGCACATCATCAAATGTAATGCCATCTCCAATAATTGTTCCCATTTTTCATCTTCCTCGCTTTCTTTTCTTTCGGTTTATAGTGTCATATCTTACTAAAAAGCTTGTCCAATGTCAAGCCTAAAAAATAACTTTTCGCGGTGCCGTATCTTTTAGATTATTTAATAACTTTTCATTAGGTTCAATAATAACTTTGACTTTTTGTCCTTTATACAATGTCACCATTGTGTAGGTTTTGTGCTCCGGAAATTTAGAAGAAAAATCTAAAGTCTTCTGAACCTGATGATATTTCAAATCTCCATGGTCAGATGGTGCTATAAGTTCCATCTCCTCTTTAACATTAGTTGTAAATACCTCCTTGCGAAACTGCTTGTTCATAACTTTTGCAATATCAAGTTCACCGCCAAAATAGGTGTACTCATATTCAACATCCATTCTTCGCAGCACATAATAATCTACAATTAAAAGCACTACAAAAAGAACCATAAATATCATATTTCCACTAAGTAATAACGACAGGGCTGTCAATGCAATCAAACCGAACTTAATCGCCGTATCCTTTACTGTCGTTTTTCGCTTTATTAGTTGTTCTGTCATGTATTCGCTCATCCGCAACCTCCGTCCAAACATGTATTTTATATATTGTAACACATTATGGGGTTTCTTAACAACACCTAGTTCATGAATATTTTATAAAAAAGGAACCCCTTTTGGAGTTCCTTTATATTTGTGAAATTACATCATTCCCATTCCGCCACCTGCTGGCATAGCCGGTGTTTCTTCTTTGATGTTTGCCACTACTGATTCTGTTGTCAATAATGTAGATGCTACGCTGGTTGCGTTTTGAAGTGCGCTTCTTGTAACTTTCGCAGGGTCAAGGATACCTGCTTTTACCATATCTACATACTCTTCATTGTAAGCATCAAATCCAATTCCTGGGTCAGAT
>JAXJXL010000052.1:0-1930 GCA_036307525.1 Faecalimonas sp. | reverse complement strand
GTTTCCTTGGTGAATGGTGTGGAGGCTGCCGTTCAGTATTTAGCTGCTGTTCTTTTGGAACACTTCATGAGAGAGGAAAATGTCCGAATATTGAATGCTGTCAGGAGAAGCAAATTGACGGATGTTATGAATGCGATGAATTGGCGGAATGTAGCAAAGGCTTTTATCAACCGGATAACGATGGAGCAAATGCCTGTAAAGCACAGACACTGTTTATTCAAAAATACGGAAAAGAGAAGTTTTTCTACGTTCATGATAAGCTGCATGAAAAATATGACTTTAAGAAGACGCAGGAAATTCTTGGCGAGAGTGTAGAAGATGGATTAAGAATTTTGGAAGAAATGATGGACCAATGGGGACAGAGTTAATAACGTTTTAGTTAAGCTTACTGTCTCAAGAACACTTTTCTAATTTATGGTGGTAATTCGATTGATAATTTATCTCTCATATATGCTATTTCGAGATATCTTACCACCTAATATAATTAACTCAAACTTCGCACATTAAAATGTGCCTATGCACCTTGAAAATTCAATAATAACTGGCATAAAAATAGCATGAAACCGAAGGTTTTGGTATAATTGAGTTGCTAGAAACAATTACAAACCGGAGGCTCATGCTATGAATACAAGTATAACACAAGCAACACAAAATGATAAGCAGATTTCGAAATCTATCAAAAGATTTTTTACAAGGTTTCATATTTCCTCAGCCTTGAAAGCGTCCAACGCCTACAAAAGGAAGGGGATACCGGTAACAGAAATTTTTCAGTACCTGTTTTTACTGATTTTTTCCAACAGAAGCATGTATATGAGTCTGCTTACAGGAAGAAATACTCCTGATTTTGCAAAAGATACCGTGTATCGTTTCATGAAGATGGTTCAGATTAATTGGATGCGTTTTACCACAATACTTGCATCCAGAATTATTAAAGATGCCATACTTCCGCTGGATTCTGAAGATCGCGCCAATGTCCTTATCATCGATGATTCTATGTTTGAACGAAACCGCTCCAAAAAGGTGGAGCTTCTTGCAAAAGTCTATGACCATGCAAAGCATAAATACCGCTTCGGGTTTAGAATGCTTACCCTTGGATGGTCAGATGGAAGTACTTTTCTGCCGGTAAACAGCATTCTTCTTTCTACAGAAAACAAGAAGAATCGCATCAATGAAGCGGCTGAAGTGGACAAAAGAACCGTTGGTTACAAGCGCAGGAAGCTGTCCATGGAAAAGGGAACCCATGCCATGCTTACGCTTCTGGATGCAGCTAAAAAAGTTGCAATTCCGGCGAAATACGTCCTTTTTGACAGCTGGTTTACCTCTCCAAGCACCCTTCATGCTATTAAACAGATGGATTTTGATGTAATCGGCATGGTTAAAAAATCTCCGAAAATGTTTTTTCGCTACGATGGTGAAGATATGTCTCTGGTCTCCATTTACAACAAAAATAAAAAGAGAAGAGGCAGATCAAAATATCTGCTTTCTGTTATGGTTGATGTAGTGAAGGATGGTGAAATCATTCCTGCAAAAGTAGTTTATGTCCGCAACCGTAATAAACGCAAGGAATACCTCTGCCTCATTTCCACAGATATAAATCTGGATGAGAATGAAATCATACGGATTTATGGAAAACGCTGGGATATAGAGGTGTTCTTCAAGGTATGCAAAAGCTATCTGAATCTGAGCAAAGAATGCAATTCTCTGTCCTATGATGCAATGACTGCACATACCGCAGTTGTTTTTACACGATACATGATGCTGTCACTTGAAAACCGGGAATCCAATGATAACCGGTCTCTTGGCGAACTCTTTTTATACTTTTCTGATGAGATGTCTGATATCACATGGATACAGGCTTTTCAAATGCTGCTTCAAATGTTCAGAACCATGCTTACGGAAAACACCGAGTTATCAGATGAGAAAATCTCTG
>JAXJXL010000051.1:0-2015 GCA_036307525.1 Faecalimonas sp. | reverse complement strand
TTATAATGTTCTGAAGTTGAACATGTGTTCGGATTCTGAACACTTTTCGTTTTGCTCAAAAATCTCTTAAAAATTATTTTCAAGAAATTTCTTGCTGAATATCAACGAAATAGATTGTTACGCCCTATTTTTGGCACGAATAGGTCGCCGATTTGCCATTATAGTTTATGTGCGCACACTGATAAACAAGTGTAAAACCATAAACAGAATAAAGATGAACCATACCATATTAACGAATACCGAGTTTTTCAACCGCATAAACAGTTGCGAATATAAGGAACTGCCATCGGCTTATAATGATTTTGTGGCAAGAGTGATTGAGCATTGCCATTCTGCTACCGAAGTGAAACATATTGCCGTAGCATTGATGTATGCTGAAATCGAGTTGCAGTTTCATCAAGTGCAGGATGATGGCGAAATGTCGGTATATATCCAAAAGGCTCTTGCCTTTGTGAAAAAGATGCAGCGACACCTTTCTTCTATTGCTATCCAAGTGCCACCACTAAATCCATCATCCAACGAAAAGAACAATACTCCAGCCTTGCAATGGACCGGTAATGCTATCGACCTTGTTGAAATGATATACGGTATCAGTGAAATGGGTTGTATCAACAACGGTAATATCCAACTGAATGAACTTGCTCCAATGCTATACACCTTCTTCGGTGTAAACTCAAAGGACTGCTATCGCTTCTATACAGACATCAAGCGAAGAAAGAATGATAGCCGTACCTACTTCCTTGATAAGATGCAGGTGAAGTTGAACGAAAAGATGCGGCGAGATGATGAATTGGAGCGAATGAGAAGATAGACTGATGGTTTTGTAGTTATACATATGGTCGGGTAAGAGACTGCGTGATGCCGTTTCTTACCCATTTTTTGTACCTTGTCACAAACTTTCGGTATTTTTGTGACAAATCTTTTGGAGGTTTTAAGTGAATTTCCTTTGCTGTGTCACAAATTTGCCGTATTTTTGTGACAAATTTCAAAGGTATGGATAGTATAACATCTAAAATCAAACAGCAAATAGTTTCATCTGAGAAAGGAAGTATTTTCTTTCCTGATGATTTTGTTGATTTAGGTTCATCAGATGCCATCAGGCAAAGTTTAAGACGTCTTTGTAATGAAGGTGTAATAATAAGGGTTGCTCAAGGTATATACTGCTATCCCGTAATTGAAGAAAAATTAGGATTAGGAATTTTGCAACCTTCTTTTGACCAAATAGCTGAAGCAATGGCTAAACGAGATTGTGCGAGAATTGTCCCAGCAGGAGCTTATGCTTTAAATATTCTTGGACTTTCTACTCAAATACCTATGAACTATGTATATCTTACGGACGGTTCAAAGAGAGAAGTTGAAATATCCAATGGAAGAACAATAAAGTTTAAGAATACTGCTCCTAAGAATCTGGCATTTCAAAGCAGATTGGCAATGCTGATCACTTTTGCTCTTAAATCATTAAAGAAAAAAGAGAATGTCGAAGATTGGCAAATAAAACGGATTAGTGAATTATTAAAAAATGAGCCCAAAGAATCAGTTATGGCTGACTTAAAGTTAATGCCGGTATGGATACGAGATATAATAAAACAAGCATATGAATAATTACTTTACACTTACGGTAGAAGAACAGCAACAAGTATTACAAGCTGCTGAAGGTAGAATAGGTTTACCTGCACAAGCCATTGAGAAGGATTTGTGGGTAACAACTATTTTGCAGATTGTTTTTACTCTTCCTTTTGCAGACAAGTTGATATTCAAGGGAGGTACTTCATTGAGTAAGGTTGGAAAACACATTAGCAGATTTTCAGAGGATATAGATCTTGCAGTTGACCGCTCTTTATTTGGATTGGAGGGAGATCTGACAAAGAAACAGATTAAGAAACTTCGTAAAGAATCATCCGTGTTTGTTCGTGAAGATTTCTACACGGCATTGTCTGATGCCATCAAGCAATATGGTTTGGATGCCTTATGTACAATAGAACCAGAACAAGATGGTGAAGGTGATAACACCTATC
>JAXJXL010000050.1:0-5625 GCA_036307525.1 Faecalimonas sp. | reverse complement strand
ATGATGGCACAAGGAATTGTATAAAGTTAATTAAGAGGTGTCCTTGACAAATGTTTCAGGGACACCTCTGTTATAAGGTGATTTATTCCAATTTGATGATGTTCTATAGCATCATGATACCGTAAGAAAATCACCAAGTGCGTTAAAAACAGAAATTCAATCTGAACATGTATAATTTTCCTGTTTTGGTTATTTTAATATAATCAGATTTGCTATAAATTAAGACCATATTAAAGGCAAGGGGTGACAATAATGAATAACGAACTATATCATGAGACCAAAGCAGTAATGGAAGAATTTGGACGAAAATCGAATCTCAAGACAGGAGATATTTTGGTTGTGGGCTGTTCTACAAGTGAAGTTATCGGCTCTAAAATTGGTACAAATTCAAACCCTGAGATTGCCAAGGCGGTTTTTCAGGCGATTTATGATTATACGACCAAGAACGAACTGTATCTTGCAGCACAGTGTTGTGAACACTTGAACCGTGCCATTATTATTGAACGGGATGCAGTTCCGTTTGCTGAAGTTGTGAATGTGATTCCGCAACCGAAAGCGGGTGGTTCCTTTGCAACACAAGCATATGCCCACTTTCGTAATCCAGTTGCTGTTGAGGAAATTAAGGCAGATGCAGGGATTGATATTGGATCCACGTTAATCGGAATGCATCTTAAGAAAGTGGCAGTTCCTGTGAGGTTGGATAATAAGATGATTGGCGAAGCAACGGTAGTTGCTGCCCGAACCCGTCCGAAATTTATCGGTGGTGTGAGAGCAGTATACAATGAAGAACTATTATAATGAAAAGAGGCGAAATGCAATGAAAAATAGGACACAGCAAAACATAACACAGAGAATTGTAATAGCCGCTCTGTTGGCGGCAGTTACCTGTGTAGTTACAATGATAGTTAAAATCCCTTCACCGCTGAAAGGATATTTGAATCTGGGGGATTGCGTGGTTCTGACTGCAGGATGGATGTTATCTCCGATGTATGGCTTTCTTGCAGCGGGTCTTGGCTCGGCACTTGCAGATTTGTTTGCCGGATATGTTGCATATGTACCTGCAACCTTTGTTATCAAGGGTGTGATGGCACTTGTGGCATTCTACGGATACAAACTGACGCATAGGAAACTAGGCAATCTGCCTGCGAGAATCATGAGTGGAACTGTTGCGGAGATTGTCATGATTTTAGGCTACTTTCTGTTTGAAGGTATTTTGTACGGATTCGGACCTTCGGTAGTAAACATTCCCGCAAATGCTGTTCAGGGGTTAGCAGGACTTGTACTTGGCATAATCCTTATGAATATGTTCGAGAAAATTATAATTAAATGAATGTATGACGGCTAAGCTCATAGTGCTTAGCCGTTTTTGGTGAGGATATATTAGATAGAACAAATTTCGAAACAAAACAGTATCTTTGCTAAATCATAGATAGGACGCTTGATATTCAAAGGTCTAACAAATCCGGTAGCATATATAAACGAAGCAATATTCTTTGTCTGTGTCGGATTCCACACTCGTTTTTGGGATATATCAGCGTATTCACATTGTTCTGAATCTGCAATATATCTTAGATGCTTATTCATTTCGGCCATATCTACATCCTTATCATAGTTCTTTAAAGAGACAATTATAATGCGACACTCCCTAACTTTATTCCGAATATGCCTTACCAGTTCCACATATTTTTTGTCAAATTCTGAAGGAGCAGACAAAAAGAAATCTATGTCTGATTCTCCAATATGTATCAATATGCTTTCTGGTTTTAAATCGGCAATATAGGTGTCATAATATTCCAGTGCATTTGTTACCGATAAATCCGAAAAACTGCGATTATATATATCGTTATCCAAAGCAAATGCCTGTTTTAATTCGCAGAGTGGAATGGAAATATCACTGTTGCCACCAAAGATAATCATTCCATTTGGATTGGCTAATTCGTTTAATGAATGATACATTTGTTTTCTAAGCATTGCAAAGGGCTCCTTTCTTATCGAGTGAAAGATTTCTAAAGTAAACCACAACATTAAGTGATACGATTACTAGATTGAGAAGATATACAATCAGAACATAGTTTAATTGACCGCTAATTAACTTTGCGGTGATTCCGGCGATATAGCCTGTTACAATCAGTAAAATAAATGGCAGGCTGGTTCCTTGTGTGGTTCGTGCCTTGTAAGCTTTGATAACATTGAGTGGCCATGAAAGGCCAAAACAGATTAACATAATTGATTCAAACATTGCTCCCATAAGGGTGTCCTCCTTTTTGCTTGTTTTCTGTTATCATACTGGTGGATGCGAGGCCTGGCAATTTTTTGAAAGATAGAAATATTTTCTTCTGTGAAAATTTATTTATTTTACTTTCGAAAGGTTTTTCAAAAGTATGAAAATGTGTTAAAGTCAGAAGAGATAAGTGAGGTGGATGAACGATGGGTGATATAATTACATTAAAAGGAATTCAGCAAGGCTTCTTTCGAGTTCAAATGATTTTGATTATTTCGTTAGCACTTTTCCTAGGGATAGCAGGAACTTTGATCAATATCCATTTTGAAAAACAAAAGCGCGACCAAAACCTTCGAAATGTTGCCGAGGCAATTGCACAATCTCCAATTCTCACGGAACAGCAAACCGATACTGCTATTTTGGCAGAGTATCTGGATTCGTTGCGAGACACGCTTGAAAACATTGACGTTATATCGGTTGTTGGAAGTGACTATGTCAGATTGTATCATTCCAATCACGAATTGATAAATAGTACATATGATGGAACAATACCTAGATTCGATGACGATAGTGAAGGATACTATGCGACGAACGACAGTGGACCATCTGGAACACAGCGGAGAGCCTATGCAGCTATCTATGATGAGGAAGGAAATTATATTGGTTTTGTTATGGCGATTATGCTCATGCAGAACATCTATAAGGAAACGTGGCAGACAGCACTTATCTTTATACTTATTACAATAGTGGCGATTTTGATGGAACTTTTGATTTCTACAGAGTTGTCTAGTACCATAAAGAAAAGTTTGATGGGATATGAGCCGGACGTGTTCTCAGCCATGTATCGGATTCGTGATAATATACTGGAATCCTTGGATGAAGGAATCATTGCAATTGACAATGAAGGTCGTGTACAGTTTGTAAATGGAGCAGCGGACATGATACTAAATCAAATAGAGAACGGACTTGGATATCGAATCGTAGGAGAGAAGTTTGACAATATCCAATTGGGAAGCGAAACACTTTTGGTTGAACGAATGCCGATTAAGGAAAATGAAGTTACCATTGGTGAGGTGGCTATTCTTCATGATAGGGCAGAGTATACCAAGTTAATGGAAGATTTGACTGGAACCCGTTACCTAGTCGATTCCATGCGAGCGAATAATCATGATTTTACAAACAAGCTTCATGTAATTATGGGTCTCATTCAGATGGAAATGTATGAGGAGGCGGTGTCCTATATTGAAAATATTACCATTGTGCAGAGGGCCACTATCAGCAAAATTATGAATGCAGTACAAGAACCTTCTGTCGCGGCTCTTTTGATTGGTAAGACAGCAAGGGCATCGGAGCTTAATATCAAGTTTGTTTTACGAGAAGGCTGTCATTACTCGAATGCAGATATGCAGTTGCCGTCCGCACTCTTGGTAACGGTAATTGGAAATCTGATAGAGAATGCATTTGAAGCAATGAATGAAAAGAGTGGCTATGAGGTACAGAAGGAGTTGTTATTTGGCATTTATTCACGTCCTGGTGCTGTCCTAATCACGTCGGACGATACAGGAATTGGTATTTCGGAGAAAAACCTAGAAAGAATCTTTGAAAACGGATTTTCCACAAAAGGAGAGGGACGGGGTACCGGTTTGTACCAAGTCAAGGAAATGGTAGAGCGATACGGTGGAGAAATCACTGTGGAATCACAGGAAGGCATCGGCAGTTCTTTTTCTATAAGTTTTACAAAATAAAGGTGGAACAAGGGAATGTATAAAGTATTAATTGTTGAAGACGACCCAATGGTTTCTATGATAAATGAACAATATGTCCGGCGGAATAAGAAGTTTTTTGTCGCAGGAGTATGTAGAGACGGCAAGAACGCATTGGAGTTCCTGGATAGTCATGACATTGACCTAATTATTCTGGATGTGTTTATGCCACATCAGGATGGTTTTGAAACACTGCGTCAAATAAGGAAAAAACAGATATCGGTAGATGTCATTATGGTGACAGCTGCAAATGACCGAGAATCTTTGGAAGAATCGCTCCATCTGGGAATCGTCGATTATCTGGTAAAGCCATTTACTTTTGAACGTTTTTGCATGGCACTTGATAAGTTTATTGCACAGAGAAATGCGCTGAATGAGTTGGGAACTCTCAATCAGAAAAGTATTGATTTTATTATTGATAGCGCAAGAAAGAAAAGTGAAGACATGCATCCAAAGGGAATACAGGAGAAAACACTGCACTTGATTTTAAAGTATATGAAAGAAAATGGGCATATGTGGATGTCGGGTGAAAATATCGCGGAAGAGGTAGGACTAACAGGTGTCACAGTGAGAAGATACTTGAATTATCTGACGGAAGTGGGCACTGTAGTTGGTGAAATAAATTATGAAACTGGAGGAAGACCATGCATGCTTTATAAAGTAGTTGAATAGAACAAGGAGAAAATAAAAGTAATGGAAAGAAAAATTGTGTTAAAAGAAACTATACTTGATGCACTGGAAAAAGTAGGTGTTACCAGCGGACAGACGATAATGGTACATACATCTCTTAGCAGTCTTGGATTTGTCTGTGGTGGAGCGCAGACCGTAATAGAGGCCCTATTGGAAAGTGTAGGTTCAGATGGAACCATTATGATGCCAACCCAGTCATGGAAAAATCTTGATCCTACTACTGGTGTGCACTGGGAAGAACCGGAAGAATGGTGGCAGATGATTCGTGACAATTGGCCTGCGTATGATAAGGATATTACTCCGACTAATACAATGGGAGCGGTTGCCGAAATGTTTCGAAAATGGCCGGGAACACTGCGCAGTGACCATCCGGCCCGTTCTGTAGCAGCATACGGAAAATATGCAGATTTTCTTACAAGAGAGCATAATCTTACCAACATTTTCGGAGACGGTTCACCTATTGGGAAACTATATGAACTTAATGGTTATGTTCTTTTGGTTGGAGTTGGTTATGATAAGAATACTTCTCTTCATCTGGCAGATGTGAGGGCTGAATATCCTAGAAAGCATACTTGTACAGAGCACAGTGCAATTATGGAGAATGGAGAACGCGTATGGAAAGCCTACGATACATTATCTGTAGATGGTGAAGATTTTGACGAAATAGGTAAAGCTTTTGAAAAAGAACATGTCGTACAGAAGGTGACATTAGGAAATGGAATTGTCACTTTTATGAAGCAGAGGGAACTTGTGGATTTTGCTGTAAAATGGATTGAAAGTAATCGAAAAGAGTGAATTTCGCAAATCTAAATTGTTGAGAGTCTAAACAGAAAGAAAAATAAGAAGTTTCTGTTGAGTTTACTATGGTATATTTGGCTATTTTACAGAGATTCCACCTATATTCTACTTACAAGGGATGTTATTTTAATGATAAAAGAAGTACCTTTATAT
>JAXJXL010000049.1:0-4306 GCA_036307525.1 Faecalimonas sp. | reverse complement strand
GGGAAAGATAAATGGCATCCAAGTTCAGTGATGAGTATCCTTCAGAATGAAAAGTACAAAGGGGATGCCCTTTTGCAGAAGACGTTCACAAAGGACTTTCTGACTCATAAGCCTGTGAGACGGATTCGCTTGACATGGATTTACAGGATAGCATCACAGAACTTAATATCATCTCGGAGCAGATGCAGATTACCATTGCAGAGAACAGCCGTGTGGCATTAGACCAGGATGAGTATGAAAAACGCTATGCCGAACTTACGGCAAGGTATGAAAAGGCAAAAGCTAAGTATGATGACATCGCAGAGCAGATTGAAAGCAAGAAGGCGAAGAGAGAATTGTTCAAAGGGTTCATTCGGACTTTGGAGAAGCAGGACGGCTTAATGGAAGATTTTGATGCCGGGATTTGGAGTAGCCTTGTGCAGGAAGTGATTGTTAAGACCAAGGATGATATAAGATTCATATTCAAGAACGGATTTGAAGTAAGAGTATAGAAATAGGATTTGATGGCACTCAGGCAGAAATGCTTGGGTGTCATTTTTTTGTGGTAGAAACATAACAGTTATTATGATATTATATTTTATTATATGAGCGAAAGTATATGCTCGCTAAAATTTGAATTTTCTATTATCTTTCTTAGTTTTATTAGGATTCTGGCTTTGCGTTTGTTTACAACGCTCTGGGTTATGCCCAACCTCGCCCCGACTTCACGCTCGGAAAGTCCGTCAAAAAAGATTGCCTGTATCAGCTCCTGTTCACTATCCGACAGCAAAGGCAGGGCGGCTTTCAGCCTGTCCACCATGACCGCATTGACAACGGTTTCTGCAATGTCCACCGCTTCATCAGTGATAAAGTCCAGAGGATTCCCCTCGCTGTCCGTAAATCCGTCGAGAGATAGCAGTCTATTCTTTGTATCTAATTTTTGCAGATAACGCCACCGTTCCTTGTCACGGTAGAAGTCTGTGTATTGCTCCCTCACGACTTCAAGCAGACAGCCTTGAATGGGGATAAACAGCTTGTCCATATAGGTCTGGTCGGATTCCCTGCAACGGCAGAACTCCGTGTAGGATAATTCCACATAGCCGCCACTTTCTCTGATATATACCTTTCTTGGTGCATATTTCACCATAAATACCTCCCATCTGAATTTTTGAAATGTAAAAAATCCAGATGGAGAGGCGGAGAACGACACCGCATATCAGAAACAGCCCTACGGCACTTTCCAACAAAAATCGACAAAAGAAAAACCGCAAAGGCTCTGTGACCTTTACGGTTATAGGAAATAGTAATTCTATTGTATGGAGATTGTACTTCTACTTTCAAGGTGAGAAGTACCGTTGCACTGGCAGAAATTTTTTTAACTGGTTTCCTGCCGTTCTCTGATATGCTATGTATTGATAAATTTTGCTTCGTATGAGCAGATAGATAACTGCCCGAAAAAAGGACATAAAAAAATCCCTCCAAATTTAAAAACAAATTCAGAGGGTAATTTAGGGTATAACAAAATAACCCACCCGAATATCGTTTTTTTTATTTGGTGAGTTTGTTCTTTCAAATACGAAACAAAAAGAGCCGATGATTCGTGAATTGTTCCACAATTTCATCGGCTCTGCGTCTTAAGCGTCTGGCTCTTTGATGACAGTTATCTTCAAGTTGTCAACTTTAATCAATCTTTCTTGTCTGCATTTTGGACAATAAAGGGGATAATTCTCCAAAACAGTGTCCTTCCTAATTTTATTACGGGTTTTGCTCCCACAAACAGGACACAATATCCATTCGCATTTCATCATAATTAGTCTCTAATCCTTTCAAATCTCATTTTATATGACTTTTGCAAGCTGTTAAGCTAACTTGTGGAACATATGCCGAACCTTATCTATACGGCTATTCGGGCGGCGGGGTTGGCAAATAAATTTACCAATAGCTGGCTGGTATCCTTTTAACTCTGTCAAGCAGACTCCCTGCCCATTTGTGAAATAAGTTAAATCGTTCCTGTATTCTTGAATACATCTAGCAGGGATTTCTCCTTTCAGAATGACCTCGTCATTCTTTATCTGAGTACTTACAATATCTGCACAATACCTTGGAGCATCATGATACGCCCGTGAGAGATATTCCTGCGGTGCATAAATTTCAAAGTGGAGATATGGCTCTAATAGTTCTGTCCCTGCTTTTTTTAAAGCCTGCTCCAATACGATAGGGGAAAGCAGCCGAAAGTCTGCGGGGGTACTTACAGGACTATAATACAATCCATATTCAAAACAGATTTTACAGTCTGTCACTTTCCATCCATACAGCCCCTGCTCGCAGCCATAAAGAACCCCCTCCATAACCGCATTTTGGAACGATTGATTTAAATATCCAAGTGAAACTCTGCTTTCATACTGCACTCCGCTTCCAATAGGGAGCGGCTCTATGGACAACCCGACAGAAGCCCAGAAAGGATTTGGCGGGACTTCTATGTGGATGGTATATTCTGCTTTTCTAAGCGGTCTTTCCATATATATAACAGTAGGCTCTTTTATTTCTGCCTCCACATGATATTTTTCCTCAAGGATGGCACAAATGACTTCCATCTGCACATTCCCCAAAAAAGAAAGTATAATCTCATGCGTTGTAGTATCCACATAATATTTTAAAAGAGGGTCGCCATCTGAAATTTCTGTAAGTGCCCCAAGCAATATTTCCCGCTGTTCAGATTTCTTTACTGCAATCGTTGTTTGGAGCATAGGGAGAGGATTTTCAATAAATTTTCTCTGCGGCAACAGTATTTCGTTCCCCAAAATACTGTTTAGCTGCAAAACATCATTTGGTAAAATTACAATATCACCAGAGCAGGCTGTATCGGATGAATATAATTCACCGTTTGTCGGAACACACATCTCTGTGATTTTTATTTTCTCTTTTTCAGATATTCTAATAACATCCCTCAAATGCAATGTTCCGCTATATATACGCACATAAACAAAACGCCGCCTTTTCTCTGAATATTCAATCTTAAAAACCTGCCCGCATAGTTCAGATTGACCTTCAGGCGTTGATGAATAAAATTTACTGGCAATTACTTCTATAAGCTGCCGAATCCCCAGATTGTTTTTAGCGCTTCCGTGATAAACGGGAAATAACGTTCCGTTTTGGAATCTCCTGTTTTCTTCCTGTTCCAGTTCTGACATTTTAAACGGTTTCCCTGACATATATTTCTCTAATAGTTCATCGTTTCCCATAATTACCGCATCCCACTGTTCCATATCGTCATTGTCCGTTACATTTATATGGGGATGCTGCCCAACCTTTTGCTTCACTATAATTTCCGAAGAAAGCTTTGCTTTCATTTCCCGATATACCATTGGCAAATCAATCCCCTCTTGGTCAATTTTATTGATGAAAAAAATTGTCGGAATCTTCATTATCTGTAGTGCATGAAACAGTATACGGGTCTGTGCCTGTATGCCATCCTTTGCAGAAACTAATAATACTGCTCCGTCTAATACGGATAAAGAACGGTATACTTCCGCCAAAAAATCCATATGGCCTGGCGTATCTATAATGTTGACTTTTACATCCTCCCACTGAAAAGATGTCACTGCTGTCTGGATAGTGATTCCCCTTTGACGCTCCAAATTCATTGTATCTGTCCTTGTTGTGCCTTCATCTACGCTCCCTAGTTCTGCAATTGCACCACTGGTATATAATAAACTTTCCGTTAATGTTGTCTTTCCTGCGTCAACGTGAGCCAGAATGCCTAAGTTAATTATTTTCATGTGATTTTCCTCCTATCAACACCCAAAAAAGGGCATAAAAATACCCAGTGATAAATACTCCTATCACTGGGTAAATAACTCCAATAGCCCCAAAACACTTATATGTTTTCGGGCATATAAAATTACATGATAAAAGTATTCTTAAACTGGGTACAAAAAACTAAGCCCCATATTAAAAGTGAAACGGGACTGCTACTTTTTGTTCCCACTATCAAATTGACAGTTTATTTAAGAATACCTTGCCGCATATTTATTAACTCCTTGTATAATACTGAATCTAATTATATTCCTTAACCCTTTATTTGTCAAGCTGACAAACTAAAGCAGAAAAAGCGGCAGGATTTCCCCCTGCCACTAATCATCTGTTTATGCAAAAATAATTTCCTTTTCCACAATCTCCCTCGCACAAGCCCTTATGTTATTGAGGCATCCTGTCCATTCTAAGGCGTTTTCTGCCTTTAGCTGTTCCGTTATGCCCTGTGCCTGTTTCATACCCTCTATGAGCCTTTCAAAGCGTTCCTGTGCCTGTCTGTTGATGTCGGCAAGGT
>JAXJXL010000048.1:0-2986 GCA_036307525.1 Faecalimonas sp. | reverse complement strand
TAATGGTTTCTCCGTTGTAAGCAGTAAGCAAATCTTTCCATTCACTGTCACCGTAGGTATATGTCTTGATGACTTCACCGTTACGTTTGACTGACAGGATATTTCCACCGTTGTCATAGGTGTATTCGTAGGCATCGGAACCTCTGGTAACTGTTTGAAGTTGTCCCAGATAGTCATATGTGTAACTTTCCACTATGATGCCGTTTTTTGATACACTTGTGATGTTCCCCATATTATCGTAAGAATATTGAAGGGTGTCATTACCATTCTTTACTGTTTTCACAAGAGTAGTCGTTTTGTTTGTACCGTTACCTTCTAAATATCCATACTGTGTAACGAATGGTGTGGTGGTTGCTATTGTTCTTGTTTGAAGACGGTTTAGCACATCGTAACCATATGAAAGGATGCGTGTACCATTCTGTTTAATGCCTGTAATGATATCTGGTGCTTTTGTCAGTTCGCCGTAAATAAAGTCGGTACTTTTTTCTGTGTTTCCTATGCTTACATCATAGCCACTTACTCTATTTTTTGTATCGTCATATTGAATTTCAAATTCTGCAAGTTTTGCTTTTGTTACTGTATCAATGATACGTTCAATAGCTATCCTGTCTAAGATATCGTAATAATATTTTATTATTACTGATAACATCATTAACTTCAAGAATTCTTGATGAACCGTCATATGTATATTGATATTTTAGAACATCATTGATACTAGTTTGTGTCTGACGATTCAGCGTGTCAAATTTATACTTGACAGTTGTACGGTTTCCGTAGAGTCGTTCTACCAACACGCTTAATAAATTCCCATCCAACTCCGCCCCTAAAAGAACACTCAATAACTGTGTGAGAGATTCTGGAAACGTCTAGGTAACTGCGTTCGGAGATGATATTAGGATGGCATGTCCAAAACTTCCTTCGGTCAAACAGTTGTCCATGCCATCCACATCTTCCGAACCACAGTTACAAGACTAATCACAGAATCTCACGAGGTTATCTCGTATTTCTTTTAGTCACAGAGTTTTGGGTGTGACTCTCTGTAAAATATAGCAATGTTTCCAACTTATATGACACTTGTCAGAAGATTCTCATATCTTCATCTATCTTTTAATTATAAGATTATTGTCTTCAAATAGTTTTATGATTGCAGGATTTTGAAAACTTTTAATTGCAATTGCAATTTCATTGTTCATCTTTTTGCATTCTTGATTTGAAAATAAATAGTTCATAATAATATCAATATTTTCATCTTGATGAATGCATCTAGAATATTTATGATAAAACTTCATAGCTGTTGTTAAATCATTTTTGGAACGATAATATAATGCCAATACAAATGGTTTTAATTCAAATTCTTCATCTTTTTTTATATTATCGATTTCCGTAATGAATACACAATCATTTTCATCTATTAATGCTATTGAAGATAAAATCATACAAAGTCCATTATAAATTAATCTTATTTTTTTATTAAATGGCCCGCTCAAAAAAACAGAACATAGATTTTGATGTTTTTTCACTTTTTTCTCCAGTCCAAACCAATCATGAGCATAAAATCTATTATATATATTCTTGTAAACAATTATTATATATATATCTGTAAAGAAACGAATGATATATATAAATAAAAATATGAGAACTATTTCTTTCCACATTATTTGTACATTAGTGTGCTCTATATTCAACATTTTCCCTCCATCACTATTTAACTATTAAAGATCCTGCCGTTCCAGCTCCGGCTCCGACTAATGCTAAACTTGGACTAAATATGTACAAAAGGACACCTGCTCCAATTTCCGGATAATTTATTGACACTTTATGATATATGTACATTCCAGAATCGGTTGTATGACTATATTTAAAGTATGTTCTTCCAAGTATATTACTACCCAATTCGTATGAAGAATTTTTTAAGTGTATTGATATCGCTTTTTCATTTCCAATTTGCACACTTCCACCATATCCATTTATATTAACATCTATACCAGTGCCAGCTTTTTTTATTTCTGAAAAAGAATCAGGTATCGTTTTGTATAAATTTGCAGGCTTTCCTGTATCAAAATTCTTGTTGTATCCCATACCATTTTCATACGAAAAAGCAAGAGCGTATTGCAATACAGCAGGCTCTTCTTTATCAACTTGAATTGCAATTCCTAAATTTTTTTTAACAGAAGTCACTATTTTTTTTACTGTTTTTTTGACCGTATTTACTATTGTGTCGACCCATTTCGGCCAATTGCCACTTGGGTCACTCATATTGACTGGGTTGTTAAAACAGTATGAATACAAATTATATCCATGTACAGATTCACCCGTTCCAGAAATTGCAGCGTCCGCATTTATGAACCGCCCAATCTCAGGATCATAATAACGGCTGGATGCATAATAGAATCCCGTCTCGGCATCGTAGTAATATCCCCTATATCTAAATGGATTTTTCTGTCCAATGCTGTCTGCAAGTGTTCCTGTTATGCCAAGGATTTCTCCCCATTCGTTATAGGTGTATTCTACTACCTTGTTTCCATTGCTATCTATGATTCCTATTATATCACCTTGCAGATTAAATTCATAGTAGTAATATGACTTTTCTGTTCCGTTTTGGATGATAAATCCATATGCTGTCCCATTTTCATCATATAGGAAGAAGATATATTCTTCACCCGTCTTCTGCCCTTGTAGCATTCCGTTCAGCCAATAATACGCTGTTGTAGTTCCATTTACTGTTTTGGAGTTTCGAAGTCCATTGGCGTCGTATGTATAACTGATACTATCCGTACCCTTTGTAATAGTAGAAAGTTTTCTGCCATCCGTCCATGTGAAATTCATACCTGCACGGTATGTGAGTGGATTTCCTATGGTGTCATAGGTAATGGTTTCTCCGTTGTAAGCAGTAAGCAAATCTTTCCATTCACTGTCACCGTAGGTATATGTCTTGATGACTTCACCGTTACGTTTGACTGACAGGATATTTCCACCGTTGTCATAG
>JAXJXL010000047.1:0-1708 GCA_036307525.1 Faecalimonas sp. | reverse complement strand
TTCCTCTATGGTGCAATTTCTTCTACGGTTTCAAAACTGGAGGATATCAATACTGCTGTTCAGCCGGTAACATTCTTGTTCATTATTGGCTTTATGGTGGTTATGTTCTCGATGAGCAGTGGAAGTGTGGATAACATACTCATGCAGATTTGTTCCTATATTCCGTTTACCTCACCGATGGCTATGTTTACAAGAATTGCTATGAGCACTGTGCCTTGGTATGAGATTGCGATTTCTATTGGTATTTTAGTCGCATCTACCTTCGGGATCGGTATACTGTCCGCAAAAATTTACCGTGTCGGTGTTCTTATGTACGGAACCTCACCCAAAATCGGTAATATTATTAAAGCCGTTTGGAAGGCGTAACGCAAATAAACGGTGTCGCTTCGGCGGCACCGTTATTTTAGGTGAAAGATTAACAAATTTATGTTATAATATCTGCGGAAACTTTGAAGTTTCTGTTGAGTTTACTATGGTATATTTGGCTATTTTACAGAGATTCCACCTATATTCTACTTACAAGGGATGTTATTTTAATGATAAAAGAAGTACCTTTATATCATCAAATGAATGGAGGAATACATATGAATCAATTAGTTACAGGAAAATTTATAGCATTAAAGAGAAAACAGAAAAATCTAACACAGGAACAATTAGCAGAGAAGCTTGGCGTATCCAATAAGACTATTTCTAAATGGGAAACTGGCAAATGTATGCCTGACTATTCCATTATAAAAAGTCTGTGTGAAGAACTTGAAGTTACAGTGGCAGAACTGATGGATGGTGAGATGTCAGAAGAAAAAAGTGTTCGTATTTATGATGATGAACAAATTTTAGATTTGCTAAGAAGAACACAAGAGCTGGAAAAACAAAAAAATTTGTTATATGGAATTATACTTATTGTAATGGGTATTGCATTACAGGCTCTTTCATATGCATTTGGAGGTTCGAATTTTAAAGATTTTATTTCAGGCTTACTATTGGGATTGTCAATTGCAGAAATGCTGGTTGGAGTTTATGTTGTTGGAAAATCATTGGCAGGAAGATAAACTTCAGTTTGACGGAGCGACAAATTCCAATTTGTAGCTATGTAAAATCCCTTTTGCATCGTGATTTGAGCAAATGGAAAAGGCATTTGATAGACGAAAGAACGAAGAGCGACTTATACTGATGGCAGGTCGGTGAGCAAATCACGGCAGAATGGAGGTTAATTTAGACATAGAAACTTATGCGATGGATACGGTTGTGATGGAATTCTCCGAGAACGACCTTATTTCAGCGAGGGGGACATTTGTTGATTGTTTCGGTGAAGAACAAGACTACTTGTATATCCTTGAAAATCCACAAAATATTCGGCTTACCACTCTAGAAGAACCTACCTTTGGTTGACAAATTCCAATTTGTCGAGTTGTTTATGAAACAAAACATGAAAATTTCAGGAGCATTTCTCTGCTCCTTTTTCTTTGTTTTATGCGTTAAAAATTTTTACACCTACAGCTGCAGATTTTGAGTTAACTTATTTAGTTGACTTATGGGTGAATTCATGTTAAAATCCCAATAAGAAAAGGTGTGAAAGTTCATTTGAAAAGAGGTATAAAACACCTTTCAAAAAAATCTTAAATTTCGATGAGGCTTTGACCACAAATCATTCCACACAGAGAATTGGAACATGTGGAATTATTGGAATTATTGTTGTGGAATAGTATTT
>JAXJXL010000046.1:0-24788 GCA_036307525.1 Faecalimonas sp. | reverse complement strand
TCGTTACAAACAGCTAGATACGAGTATTCTCCAAAACTTCCTGGAATGCTTAGAAACGGCATTGCAGATATTTGCGTAAAAGAAGGAGCAGAAACTCAGAGCGTAGCTGATCAGGAAAAAATCAAAGCTCTTTTCCCTAATACTTATGGTAAAAAGGAAATTACTTTCCAGAAAGGTCAAAATACATCTGAAGCTAAGAAACAGGTTGTAGGTGTTATCCTTTCCGGTGGACAGGCACCAGGTGGACACAACGTTGTTTGCGGTTTATATGACGCTTTAAAAGCAACTAACAAAGAAAACGTTCTTTACGGATTTAAAGGCGGCCCAAGCGGACTTATCGAAGATGATTACTTAATTTTCGATGATGAATATATCAACCAATACAGAAACACAGGTGGTTTCGATATTATCGGTTCTGGTAGAACAAAATTAGAATCCGAGGAACAATTTGCTATCGTTGCTGATGTTTGTAAAAAACACGGTATCACAGCAATCGTTATCATCGGTGGTGATGATTCTAACACAAACGCTGGGGTGCTTGCTGAATACTTCGCAGCGCATAACACAGGGGTTCAAGTAATCGGATGTCCTAAGACAATCGACGGTGACCTTAAGAACGAAGATATCGAATGTTCATTTGGTTTCGATACAGCTACAAAGACATATAGCGAAATTATCGGTAACATCGAAAGAGATGCAAACTCAGCTAAGAAATATTGGCACTTCGTAAAAGTTATGGGACGTTCTGCCTCTCACGTTGCTTTGGAATGTGCTCTTCAAACTCAACCAAATATTTGCTTAGTATCAGAAGAAGTTGCTGAAAAGAAAATGTCTCTTGCACAGATTACAGATTACATCGCTGATTCCGTAGCAAAGAGAGCAGCTAAAGGAATGAACTTTGGTGTTGCTATCATCCCTGAAGGTGTTGTAGAATTTGTTCCTGAATTCTCAGTACTTATCCAAGAAATCAACGAACTTCTTGCAGGAAGCAAAGCGGATGAATTCAATGCACTTCCTACATGGGCTGAAAAATATGCATTTATCGAAAGCGGTTTGACAAAAGAATCTATGGAAGTATTCGCAATTCTTCCGGAAGCGATTCAACAACAATTATTCTTAGAAAGAGACCCACACGGAAACGTACAGGTATCTTTGATTGAGTCAGAAAAATTGTTCTCTGCTCTTGTAAAAGATAATTTAGCAGCTAGAAAAGCAGCTGGTACATACAACGGCAAGTTTGGAGCACTTCACCACTTCTTGGGATATGAAGGAAGATGTGCTTTCCCTTCAAACTTTGACTCAGACTACTGCTACTCATTGGGATACAACGCATTTATGCTAATCCAATACGGTTATAATGGTTACTTGTCAAAAATCTCTAACCTTTCTAGCCCTGCTAGTGAATGGGTTGCAGGTGGTATGCCAATCACAAAGATGATGAACATCGAAAGAAGACATGGCGAAGACAAACCGGTAATCAAGAAAGCTCTTGTAGAACTTGATGGTGCTCCATTCAAATACTTTGAAGCTCACCGCGCAGAATGGGCTGAAAACACATGCTTCGTATATCCAGGTGCTATTCAGTACTACGGACCAACAGAAGTTTGTGACGCTACAACAATTACACTTGCACTTGAGCAAGCGAAATAATGTTTGATTGGAATCAAATAATGTGAACTGAACGAAACGAGAAGACATTGGTCTTCTCGTTTTTTTGTGCGGATATAGCGTGTTTGAGGGTTGGTAGTGTCCTCTAGTTCCTAATGGGTATAACAGAAGCATTTTTTGTCTCAAATACCCAGAAATCTCATTTTTTAGCTTCAAATCTTTAAAATTTCACGTTAACTTTCTATAGCAGAGCAAAATCGCTCAAAAATACCCATGATTTCGAAAAATCATGGGTATTGCATGCTTGTATTTACATCTGTATAGAAAGTCCCAAATTAAAATGTAAAAAGAAACCGCAACCCTCGATTACTCAAGGATTGCGGAATGAGTACTTTACCGTGCACACTCGCGACATTGTCGCTCGTTCGCGGGCTTCGCCCTATAAATAAGCAAAAAAATACAAGGAAGAATGCAAGCACTCTTCCTTGATTTTATTTACTTATTTGCACGGCTCATTGCCATCGCATAAATTATTCGATGATGCTCTTAACAACACCTGAACCTACTGTACGTCCACCTTCACGCTTCGACGGGAATGGAATTGTATTTTTGTAGGTTGTATTTTGTGGTGTGTGGTATCTGTATTATTTGTTTTTTGTGGAATATTTGTGGTTGTTCCAAGTTTTAGAACCATGATAGAACCACACGCGTTTATTTACCATCCCTGTGTCCTAATCTTTCTTTGATAATCAGTAGTTGCACTCCGTGATTTATTAGATCTGCCGAATATGAATGTTTGTCCAAGAGATAAAGTTGGAACTTTACAACATCGGGCATTTATAAAAAAACAGGTAGAGCAATGCTATACCCGTTTTTATATTTCTATTGTAAAGGCGAACCACAATATTCACATTCACCCATATCTCCCAGAACTGTATTATTAGCACCACAACAAGGACATGTAACTATCTTAGACTGTATAGGTGTTGCATTTGCCGTTGTGTTTACAGTATTTTGAGTAGCAGGAACAGTGTTCGGTAAAACAATTTCCCTCGCCCCTTCATCAATGTATGCATTCTTCAAAAAACCTTTATCTATCATATTCTTAATATCGTTATGAACAACATCATATGATTTTCCAGTTGTAGATGCAATTGCATCTAATTGACGAACGTTTCCATTTACAACAATTGACAGATATTGTTTTATGCTTTCACCTTCCGCCTGAATTTTCTTTGCTTTATTCATCAAAACAATGCCGCCAACTATAAAAAAGACAAATACAACAAGAGTGCCAAAATCAAATGGATCAAAACTACCTAGAATACCAAATCCACCCAAGACAATTAACACAATACCTGTTGTCTTTAATCCTTTGCCTGATGAGTTCTTTACCACAGCCGTTTTATCTAAAGAAACACGCTTAATAATTAAATACAATCCAACAGGCCAAAAGAAGCAAAGAGCCAAAATAATTATAGGCCACGAATACCAAAAACTTACTTTTCCATTATTATTCATTTTCTTATCCTCCAACTATATTAGTATAATTTTAATAACTTCCACGTTTCGCACTTGCGACTTTTATTGAACGCAATTTGATAGCGTTTTTGATTTCAATGATTTTTTCGTCAATGTCGTCTTCGTTGTTCTTTAATAGCAGTTGCACTTCGTCAAGTTTGTTCATAATCGTCATTTCGTCTTGAGATAAGCAACTGTTATCAGAGTACTTTAACAACTCAACAATTTCTTCCAAATCTTTTTTGTAATCTGTACCGCCAAACTCCACACATAAGGACGCGGCTTTTTCAACACAGTATCCCATTACAGATTGGCTTTCATTTAATTTGTTGTTCTGTGTCTCAACACGATTAGTAAAGAATACTATTACAACATCAACGACTAAAAGAACGCATAAAGCCAATATGTTCAGTAAAATATACTTTTTAATCAGTAACGGGAAAATATTCACAAAAACTATTGAAAGCATAAGAACAGCAATAACGTGAACAATACTTGTTACGATATTGGAAACGCCAAAGATTGTTCTTTTAACCGTAAACGCCTTAACAGTTGCTATTGCTTCCGCTAAAATCAAAAACACCAAGGACACCCAACGCATTGGGACAGTAAAAATGTTATCAAATGTCAGCAGATAGAATATTACTGTTACTGCCATTGATGCCGCACCACAAATTAATGCTATATGTTTTGATTTGTTTAACATAAATTCGCCCCCTTTTTATTCTGTTGCTGTTCCGCATTCGGGGCAGAACTTTGTATTACCATTTAGCTGATTTCCGCAATTCTTACATTTTTTCACTAAAGAATAACCGCATTCAGGACAGAACTTGCTATTTCCCTCCAATAAATGACCACACTGAGGACAAGGTGTTGGCACTTTAGCTCCGCAGACTGTGCAAGATGTTGCTCCATCTGGAAGATCAGCTTTGCACTTAGAACAAGGGTTGTATTTCTTTCCACACTCAGGGCAGAATTTAGTAGTTGCTGTCAACTTGGCATTGCAAGCAGCACAAACGATATTGTCTATTTCTGCTTTCTTTTCTTCCTGCTTAGGAGCAGATGTGTCGCATCCGCAATGGTTACAAAATCTTTCGTTAATACCAATTCTGGCTTTGCATTTTGGACATTCTTTTGTTTCAGTAGTGTTCAAGTTTTGCGTTAATCCACCGAACTGCTGTCCGATAGTGCCACCAACACCTACACCCATTCCTAAACCAATGCCTGCTCCCATAAGACC
Organism: Faecalimonas sp.; assembly: GCA_036307525.1. Classification (GTDB taxonomy): domain Bacteria; phylum Bacillota; class Clostridia; order Lachnospirales; family Lachnospiraceae; genus Faecalimonas. The sequence goes on along the minus strand of JAXJXL010000046.1, from coordinate 20,419 downwards.
GCCTTGCATCGAATTGGGATTGGTAGCGGCACCTTCCAATGTGTCGAAAGAACGCTCTTGCTGATAACTATAGCCAACAATATCCATTTCGGCTCTTTTAGCAAGTGCTTTTTTAAGCTGAATTACGGCAGAATCATCTTCGGGAACATTAATGTCATTCACGAAGAATGAGGCAAGTTTAATGCCATAATCCCCAAACATTGGAGCCATCTTTTCCTGCAAGTAGGTTGATATTTCATCAAGATAAGCATTTATTTCTAAGATGCTTATATTTTTATGTACGAGGTAAGATGAAATAGCATCCTTTGCTTTGGTAAGATAAACGCCTCTAAAAAATTTTAATAACGTTGTTTTATCAAACTGAGGCAGAGTTCCAACAAGCTTCAATAAAAACTTTTTGGAGTCCTCGATTTGGATACCAAACTGACCAAATGCTCTAACGGGAACAAAAACCTTGTACTTTGGGTCCTGTAACTGAATCGGTGTAGAAGTCCCCCATTTAACATCTAGTGAAAATACTTTATTGATGAACCAGACTTCCGCAGTAAATGGCGATCGTCCACCAAAAGGTAAGTTAACAAGTTTATTCAATATTGGGATGTTTGCCGTTTCTAATGTATGTCTACCTGCTCCAAATATATCACAAACCTGCCCGCCCTTAACCAAAATAGCTTCTTGAGACTCGTTAACAATTAACTGAGTCCAAGTCCCTAATTCATTATTTGGGTATTTCCACGCGAATACATCAGGATTTCCATTATATTGTATTACATCTACTATTGCCATAAATAACCCTCTTCCTTTATAGTATTGATTTATCAAAAATTGTACCTTTTGATAGCCACTTATACTTAATACATTATACGACTCCAAAACATAAAAGGCAAGTTTTTTGTACTTTTTTGTCGAATAATGGTTATATAAAAAAATATATCTAGAAAATGAATGTTATCATTAACATTGAATTATTTGTTACAACCAACTCTTATCATAAAAGTTGGCTGTTTTATTTTTACCTTGCTCCTCTATCTCTATACCTTGGGATATATCTATCTTCATCTTGTTCCTGCTTGTGATCTTGATACCATTCTTCCATCATTCGTTCTATCAAATCATTCCCACTTAATTCTTCTTTTGGTCCATACTTTCGTTTCCATTCCGCAAGTTCCTTTTCATAGGCATTATTCTCACTTCTAGCCGCATTATATTCCACCATGAAATCTTGAACGGTTTTATACCCATAACTTCTCGCAATATGCTGAAGCGATTCTGTCATATTTGCAATAGTTCTCTTTGATTCCTCAATCTGTGCTTGTACTTCTTTTCGTTCCTTTGCTTTAAAGACACCCTTTAATTCTGATAAGCTTAATTCTAACAAGTTCAACTGTCTTTGCTCAGTATGAATTGCCCAATTGCGCTCATTCAACTCATCATATATTTCCTGTAATCTCGGGTAATTTGCCGCACCTTCTGACATTTTAGGTCTCTCCGTTTGTTTTACAACTGCAGCTAACACCTTACGAACAAGGAGTTCCAGTACACTAATTGCCAACTCAACAATCCTTACGAACAATGTTGGTTGCTTTCCGTTTCTCCTAACTGACTGCTTCACCTTGTCAGTAATCTCCGTTTGCTTTACTTCCATAATCTTTTCTTCCGATATGCCACTAACCAACGCTCTATCGACAGTCTGATTCCATTGCTGGCGCACCTCATTATTTCTTTTTATCTGTTCTTCCTGTGGATTGTTTTTACCAATCTTCTTCGTCGGCAAATAGACACCATTTTTATCAAAGACCTGTAGTTTTTGCTTGTTATCCAACACATACAGATTGATAAGTTCTGTATATGACTTTTTGACTTCATCAAGAAATCTCGCGTCTTTAAAACGTTCATCTTTTGTTGTGAAATTTTTTCGCTCATACACTTCACCCTTTGAAATAATCTTACACCTTTTCCGAACCAGTCCGTTCTCGTCCAAGATTTCCTTTTTCGTCCGGACATGTTTCCCACTTTCGTCATAAAACATATTCCTAGTTGCAATCTTCTCAATTGGTTGTTCCAACAATCTTCGTTCTGAAAAGATCAAATGAATATGGTAGTTTGTCTTTCGTTTATTATGATGCAAAGCCGCAATGCACTCCATCCCATAATTATTTCTGAAACGCTCTACAAATAAACGCAACACCATTCTCGGTGGATAATCAACAAAACTCTCCGGCAATGCAATAATCAGCTCCCTTGCCTCAATACATTTTCCGTTTGTTCCACTTTTCCTAAATTCTTCTTGATTACATTTTGCAAGATTATTCCAAAATGTTCTCTCAACAGTTTCGTAAACTGCGTATAGATTTTCCTGTCTTGCATGACTGGATATATAACTGATTCTTCCCCTTACATTTGTCAGTTTTGACATCTGTATAAATGAATTTCTTACAATAATAATTCCTCCTAACTTATATGATATTTCAAGACTTGCTTGCAAGTCTTGGTGTGGGATTCGGGTCAGCGTATGCTGACATATTTCCTAACCGAATCCCTGCACATCCTCGCGGAGCGTATATCAGATGGGGATTGACTCCCATCTGATATACTGTGAGTGGGTGCGTTGGCACCCGTTTACGAACATATCGCCGTTTCCGGCGTGGGCCCCGCAGGGCGAAATACACAGAGAACAAATCGAAGATTTGTGCGATGGGTGTATTTCGCTCTCAAACGCCGAGGGCTTATATTTACTCCCAGAAAATCTCATTGATACGAACAATAACCTCTGCTATACTTATGTTGTGGTACATAGGTAACAGAGGTTTTCTTGTTATCACATGCTCTGACAGTTGCAGCTGCCGGAGCTTTTTTCTTGCTTCTTCATATTCAGCATTTCTGCCACTTGTTTTTGCTGACTAGGATATAAATGCCCGTAAGTGTTCAACGTAATTTTAATATCACGATGTCCTAATCTTTCTTTGATAATCAAAGGTTGTACTCCTTGATTGATCAGATATGCCACATGACTATGTCTGAGCGAATGCACTCGAATTCGTTTTACACCTGCCTTTTCTGCATGCCGTTTCAATGCATGTTGCACCGCTTCCGCAACAATCGGAAATATTCTCTCATCATCCGGCAGCTCATACAACTTGTCTACATACTCCTTTATCTCGCATTTCAAAAAATCCGGAATATCAATCGTCCGTACAGACTGTTCCGTCTTTGGTGTGGTAATAATGTCTTTGCAATCAGCACGATAGTAAGTTTTGGAGATATGGAGTTTGTTATTATAAAAATCAAAATCTGATTTTGTCAATGCCAACAATTCTCCTTCTCTACATCCCGTCCAAAACAGAATTTCAAACAAAACATAATATCTACTTCCCACTTCAAACGTTTCTATAAACCTGTCATACTCCTCCCTCGTCCAAAAATCAATTCTGTCTGCATCCGACTTTCCCATCTTCTTCACTTTCTTGCAGGGATTATTCGCAAGATTATAAATGTTGCTCGCATGCGTAAATAATGCAGTAATCTGATTTTGAATCATTCTCAAGTAGGTCGGTGCAAATCCTTTTGCTCTGATTGTATTTTGCCATTGGATAATATCCGCCGGTGTAATTGAATTCATTGGCTTATTTTCAAAATACGGAAGTATATGAGTTTTTATCATATATCGCTTGTTCTTGACCGAACGTTCTTTCAATTCTCCCTCTTTATCCCGAAAATAAATCTCAACAAATGAACCCAACGTCATATCCATATTTGCATTTGCAGACATCTTATAATTATTTTCCCACTCTAACGCTTCCTTCTTTGTCTTAAAACCTCGCTTTTGCTTTTTCTTCTTATTGCCTTGCCAATCCTCATAGTAGAATAAGCAATACCACGTTCCTCTCTGTTCATCCTTATATGCTGGCATCTCAATTTTCTCCCTTCTTTAGTTCTTTCATTTTCGTTTCATAACCATAGAACTTCTTTTCCCAATACGCTCTAGGCACTCTGCCCGACACAACAATATAACCAGATGCTTCTAATTCCGCATTTAATTTCCGAATCACTTTATATGCGTGTCCTTTAGAAACACCCAACTCCATTGCCACATCATAGGCATTCATCATATAGTCCGACTTCATAACTTTTCTTCCTCCTTTCTTTGCTTTCGTTATCCCATCCTTTCTATTACAAGATTTCTTGTAATTTTAGTATATTACATTGTTTTATGTTTGTAAATATGTTTTATTTGTTTTCTTGTAATTATTACATTGATTTTTGTATTATTCTGTGGTAGATTATCCTTAAAGGAGGGCGTTATCATGCAATTAAGTGAATATTTAGAAGTGGGAAAGAAAATGAAAACTGCTCGCGCCAACGCAGGTATGAGCCAACGAGACATGGCAATAAAACTCTCTGTGTCAAATTCCGCTTATTCCAATTACGAAAACGGATATAGCGAACCACCGGCAGAGATTATTATAAAATTCTGTGATGTTTTGAATATTACATTGGAAAATTTGTTAGAACTGAAAGTAGCTACTCCTAAGAATCCAACCATTAAGACCTTTGCTGACTTGATTTATATTTTGATTGATTTAGATCGTAGAGGATTACAGATAAAAGGGAATACTACCTATTCGCAACACGAAAATCAGCTTATGGCACATTTGTCTTTAGAGATAAAAAATGCCCAGCTTGCCACCTTCATTCCGGACTGGAATTCCGTTAATGAAAAATTGGCATCTGGACAAATGGATGAAGAAGAATATCAGATGTGGTTGGAGAATACACTGAAGATATTTGATGTGAAAATTGATGAATATTTATAAAAGAGAAGCAAAAAGGAATAAAAATTTTTTTTAAGGATATACTTGAAATTACCTATTGCATATGTTATATTAGGCGTAGGCAAAGGGATATGATGTATCCATAGATGCATGAAAAAACGAAACCCCAAAGAGAGGCGACTCTTTGGGGTTTCTTGTCATTTACGGCTGACCAAACCGAGGCTAGTTACCGAGTACTACTCTCCATCTAACCATTTGCAAATGTAATAGGCGATTACACTTGCCACAATGGAAAGCAACCAGGATATGATAATTTCCATAAATGCACCCCCTTCCTGTACCAGTTTCGGGGCGGTAACGAAATCATTATATCATCATAGTCGTATCTTGAAAATAACTATTTTCGACATTTTTCATAATTGTTGCGTTCCTAAAAATTTCCGAAAATCAAATAGACAAGTTAACATTTTCGTGCTAATATTTAAGTATAGGAAGACGTAACGTCAAATGCTCGTGCTTATAACACGATATCACAAGAATTAAGCCAATGTTCATGAAACTCATGTCCATTGGCTTTTCCCATTCTTACACTTTTTCTTTATATCAAATTGCTTACATAAATTGATGCATTCCTGCAATAAAAGATTCCAATCCTGCCAACTTTTTCACTCGTCGCAATTTTATTCCACACACATCACAAATTTGTTCTAATCCAGCCTCGATAATTATATTGCTTACACGTATCTCTTTTGGCGCTCCGCATTGAAAAATAAAATCTATTAATTTGTCTGCAAGAATTACCATTGGATCGTCGTCCGGCTCTGTCATCTCGCAAGCCATTATCATTTCAGATACGCTATCTCCAATTAGGCATAATGTAGGATTTGCTGGTCTCTTAAACTTCTTATCTGACACAGATACTCCCATTGGACATATATCAACTTCCAAAACCATTTTGTTTTTCTTGACAGTTGCCAATTCTTCTAGCAGTTCATCATTTGTAATTTGTAAACTACCAAATTGAAATGCAGTAAACGGAAGTGGTTTCTCTCCAAAACTCCATGTCCTTTTATCCTCACCAAAAGAGAATAGAAACATATTTCCATTATCAAATGACACATCCGCACCATATTCATAGTAATAATGCAATGCGAATTCTAAATCTTCCATGTATTGTGTCATTCTAAGCACTTCATCTTCATCAAGATTAAAAGGAAAATATCCTGGTTCATAGGAAACAAAGTAAAGCCACTGATTTTGTCCTCGATATTTATACCCAATGTCTTTTATAACTTTTCTTTGATTGTCAGTTAATTCATCTCGATTGCCCCAATAACACGTTAAATTTCGTTGATTGAACATAACATATTTTGTAGACAGATTCATATGTTCTTGCATAGTCAGCATAAGAAATTTGTTCAACCCTTCATATCCCTCATAAACTACAATTCCATAACAGTCTCCGCCACGCCCCATTATACTAAAGAATACAGTATCTTCCTCTTTACCATTCTGGATTCCGATTATATCTAAATCCCATAATCTTTCCCAAGGTTTCATTTCTTTAATTCGGGTTGTTACCTCATATAATGCTTTCCATTGTTCTAATGATGCTTCTTTTCTCATAATGTACTCCTATCTTCTTCTAAATCCGTATTCTTCTTTCAGCCTTTCAAATATTTCGAAAGCTACCGGACATATTTTTACAACGTCTAATACACTAAGTAAACTACATAATCTTTCCGGTTGATTTGTATAAGGATAATTTTTACAACTGTCTGGCTTACAATTGCCTAATTTACAGTTTCCGTCTTCTTGCAAAAAGTCGCAAGGTCTATGCTTTGTTTGATACCCGAATCCGCTTCTATCTTTCTCTAAAAAGAAATCGATAAATTGCTGCGTTGTAATTCCAAGATACTCTGCATCTTTTTCGATATCTTCTACTGGAATACTGCCTTTATACAACTTGCAACAATTTCTACATTTGCTACAATCATAATCCGCAAACAGTTCCTCATGCAGTTTCAAAAACTGTCGGTCTAATTCTTCCTCATTAGCGTGTCCTTTCAAATAACTACGAAATCTGAAATTTTCATCTTCTTTTAACTGTGCTGCTTCTTGCACTTTATCCGGATGTAACATTAGTCTTTTCCTCTCTTAATGTGTTGCTCATATTTGACTACATTATAGCACTGATTAGATTATAAGAAAAGAAAAACAGAACCAAACTAGAACCACAAGAACTTAGTTAGCAACAAGAAGCCCCCTCGAAAGCACTTTGTGCTTCCTCGGTTGCGGCAGTCGCCGCTTGCCATGAGTATAATAAAAACCGCCTAAATGCAAGCATTTAAGCGGTTTCTTTATACTCATTTAAGTCTTCTCGTTGCTAACGCGCAAATTATTCGATGATGCTCTTAACAACACCTGAACCTACTGTACGTCCACCTTCACGAAACCATTTTACGGTTTTGTTTACTATTTTAAGTTTGATTTTCTTGGTTTTTCAACGTTTCTGTCTACTTAAAGCATGTGATATTTTAGTTACTTTGAAAATTGGAGCCATTTTGGAGCCACTCGCCAACTTAGTGCAAACGCTATGTTTGAACTATCTAGAATTTTAGACAGTTGCCGACAAATGCATCACATACTTGCATGCAGCTTGCACGTTACTTGCATGTGGCTTGCATGTCAGCTTGCATGTTACACATGCAAGTTAACATACAAGTTATTAAAACTTCACTGCTTTTTTACATATTTTTGCTTAGGACTTGTTGGTGTGTCTGGGAATAGTAAATCCACCTTGCCAATTTCAACTAACGGATACAAAATGTTTTTCACAAATGAATCTCTAGACTTGTACCCACAAAATTCTTGTAATTCTTTTCTGCTTCTTGGTGTTTCGAGATATTCCATTAGTTTCACATATTCCATTATACCCAATTTCATTTCTATCAAAGAATGTTGCAAACACCCATCACCGTTTGTTTTCCTCGCTTGTTTTTCCACAAAAGGAAGTGACAAAACAGTTCTATCTGGATCAAATCTTTCTTCAATAATCGGTTCTTCCCAACCCTCATCTTCCCACACATTAAAGATATTTGGTACACCACTACCAGCACGCTCACCTATATTGATAAGATTAAACATCTTCATCAGCGTTTTGTTTCTCGGATCAGACTCACCACCCATACGCATCTGCTTCTTACCTGTTCTCACATACCCCGGATTAGCCAAAACAAGTTTGTCCGGCTCCTTACGAATAACCACGCCACGCACACCATGATAATCAGCATTAATCAAGCAATTTGCTAATGCCTCACGAAGCGCTTTGTGTACCGGTGTGTCATCAACACGCTCACCACCAGCCATCTTAAACGGAACCTTAATATCCTTAATAATCTTATTATAAACTCTAAAATAAAAGTCGCAAACATTACCTGACCACTCGCCAGAGCTAGACTGTAATCTGTCTGACCAACGTGTAGTCGGGTCCATCTCTTCTCTATAATCCAAGAAGTATTCCGGAAAATGTCTTACGATGTCATACTCATTTCCAAACATCAACATACCCGCCGCAGTAGGATGCAATTGTCCATCTTCTTCCGAAATCGCAGCAGCCCCAATACTCCTCAAATAGTCATGGTCACTCAAACGTGCAAAAGGATGTCCTTCCTTCAAAGTTCTATGGCTATTACGATATCCATGAATCGTATCATAATTCAAATCTGTCATAGGCACCTTTTCCAAAACTTCCATGTCCATTGTTCTTTCTGTTTGGTCACGAAGCATTGTCTTCACCTGTAATCTAGTACAATGGTAATCCCCCTCATGATTTCTACGGAAAGTTCCATTGAAAAGGTCATCATTAATATATATTGGTTTCTGTTCTCTTTTTGCCATAGGCACATAAATAACCATGATAACGTCTTCATTTTCGCCCACAATGTGTGTTTCTACATCATCATCAGATAATATATTGATATTTACTTTTTTATGATTATTGATAGTGTCCCAAAAATCCTTACGGAGTTTTGCTTCGTTCTTCAATCCGGTAGTTTTCCAGCTACCATCCTTTTCCTCTTTTACACCGAGAATAATGACACCGCCATAACAATTGGCAAATGCAGAATAGGTGTCCCAAAGAGATACTGGCAAACCACCACTTGCTTTCTTCACTTCTCTTCTATTGTCTTCCCTGTACTCATCGAATTTTGAAACGTCAAAAGTATTTGCCAATTTTAATCATCTCACTTTCTATATTGCAATCTAATATATTATGTGTTTCCTTCTAGATTGTAACACAGATCTTCTCAATAATTACAATCTATTATTATTCCTTCTTAAGCATCCGTTTTCTCATGAAATTGCATAAAGAAACCATCAGTTTCAAAAATATGATCCAATTCATCATTAGTCATAGCATGTGACACTTTATCTCTCACAAGACTCATTGCCATATCAAGTCTCTTAAATCGCTTATTCCCTACTGCATCCTTGCCCATTCTAATCAATTGAATTCGTCCAACACCCGGATTTTGACGGGCATACTCTGCAAACCCTTTTGCCTTGCCTAGATTATCAATTCTAGTTGGATCATGAGGTTCAAGGATGTCAATCACATACTCTGTGTCTGTATCTTGACGTACTATTAAGAAATCAGGATATGCTGGCTTTTGTTCTCCACCCATTTCATATGGAATACACAAAGACCAAGGTTTTCTTGGTGGATTTCTTAACCAACACACAAAATCAGCCCGTGATTGTTCTTCTACAAGAACTCCTTCCTCCCATGTATTCAAATTAATCTTCGCTGTTCCGGTATCGTCAACAAACAGATGATCTGTATATTTCTTACCATTAATTTCTCTAGGCTGAGTAATTGTTTCCGGTAATCTAAAGTTATGTTTTGACACAATATCGCCATCCGAAACGATAGTATTGTATTGCTTAATAAAACGCTCCTCTAAACCAACCATCTTTCTTCGATAATCGTCATTAAGCTGGTGGAATGCATTTTCTGCATAAGCCATAAGTCTACCAATGCAATCATCATCCGCCGCATAGAGAATAACATCTATTTTGTATCCATTAGGTTCGTCTGGATCATAGAAGTATTTTCCATATTTATTCCCAACACCTTCATTACCAAGTTTGTTTTCTGCTCGTCTAAACTGTCTATCAATATCAGTGTCCGTTGTTGACATAAACTGATAAATAATATTGTCATCTTGGACAGTCTCTCCAAACGCATCAAACACTTGCGATTTCATTTCAAATTCCATAATATGATGTGCCATTTCATCATATTGCCCTTCACTTCTAAGACCTTCCGCATATTCTCTAATCATCTTTACGATTTCTTCAAGGACATCGTCCGTTGCGTTTGCATATTTACCTGATTGTGTAAGTAGACGTGCAAGGCTATACAATGAGTTCAAGTAATTATTAATTCTTACTGTTCTTACATCATAGGATAATAACCCTGAATCGTTAATTGCTTTCATTACAGCTTCTCTATCAAATGTTTCCAGACTTTCTTCATTATCTATAACACCAGGCACTATACCATTTGCTGTATTCTGGTCCTGACAAGTTGTTGTCTGATCATTATTCTGTACTGCACCCGTTCCAGCAGCCCCACTCTGAGACTGCAAATCCGTTATGCCATCTCCTTGAACAACCGCAGTAAAATCTGGCGTTTCATGCAATGAAAAGCCGTTATTTCTAACATTATACGCCAAAGGTACATCATTCACCATATTAGGTAAAGTATTCGATGGATTTGTTGGATACTCAAACAATGACATTTGACCGGAAATATTAGTTGTTTTACTTCCTCCACTTATTGGAACCTTCCTTGGCCTTACCGTTAATGTCTCCATGACTCTTGATTCTAATGACTCGCCGTAAATATCTGTCGGAATATCTCCGCCCTCTGCATTTTGTAGTTCCTCTACTACATCCTTCACCGTGTTTGCATTGAAATATGGCAAAAACAAATGTACATCATTCAAAGTCTCATCTACTTGAATATGCATCTGCATAGGTGTGCGAATCATTCGACCTAATAATTGCGCAATATAAGTTGCATCAGTTGCATGCCTAAATGACATCATGGTTTCTGCACGTGGACAGTCCCATCCTGTTGATAAACTTTCTTTAAAGAATACAACTTTAATTCTCTTGTCCTCTGCAATTGCTGACGGCTCAACATATGGTACGTTTAAACCGTTGATTATTAACGTTGATCCTGTCTGTCCAAAAGCATGTACAACTTCGCCCTCTTGAAATTTTATCCCACAACGTTCTTCAACCTTCTGGATACAATCATCTAAATCTGTTGCAGAGATTGTGCTTCCACTCCCATTCTGCACTTGTATAAGTAATATAGGATTAACATAAGCATAATGTTGCTCATAGCAATATTGATACCAATGATCCCACTTGTCTTTCCAGTCATCTGCTGCTGCCTGAAGCACTGCCATGTCCTTGTTTCCGGAATTTTCTTCTGGGTAGGAAATCACAATTCTGTCTTTTAACAAACCAGAAGCACGCACTTCATCTGTCGTGACAACAACATACTGTGTTGTAGAGGTTGTTCCTGCCACTAACGCATTAAAGCGTGCTGATGTTGCAGACATACCAATAATAACCGGCATTGGTTGCAAACCATCTTCTGGACTTCCTTTTAGAAATTTCTGCATGATGGTTGTCGCTCTTCCAGCTTCACGCCCTTGCATTCCACGATGTGCTTCATCAATAATTACATAAAGACGATCACTTTTTTCCCTTGCCGTATTTGCCAAGGTCTCCCAAATAGTATACTGGCGTGTATCACTATGCTTTGTTAAATTTGAACTTTTTCCAAGTTTTTGTGTGTTCAAAAAATAGATGTGTCCATCATCTAACAATTCTTGGTCAAAGCAATCTTCTGTAATAGTTACACACTGTCCTAAACCAATTTTATCAGCCTTTAAATCAATTTTGTTTTTTGACTGTTCATTTAATTGTGGCGAGTCTGAAAGCCATATAAAAATTGCTTCTGACTGTTCTGGATAATCAACATCTCCAAAATAAATATTTTCAATAAGAGATGCCATAATAATTGTTTTTCCCGCACCTGTTGGTGCTGTAAACGAAACAACCTGATTTGAATGTGTTCTATGGTACCCTCCTATCGCCTCTCCTGTTTTCATACGCAAATCTGCAAGCGCTCTTTTTTGAAAAGGAAACAACTCTGCCTTCATAACCTACCTCCCCGTATTAATACGAAAATTATTGAGATAATCCTTGTATAATTGGTATGTGTCTCTATCTTGATATCTTGATATCATTTCTCTATATCCCGAATCAGAATCTGTAACAAAATATATGGTTTGAATCTGTGGATATTCTTCCAACTTTTTTTCAAACTCCCAAAAACATTTTTCATCAACCAAAATAGCAAAATTATTTTCTGGATAAATCATCATTTTTTCGTTTATGGTATCGGGACAAATACCATGTGCTCCTGCTTTCATCCACAACAATGGTATTAATTCTTTCAATTGACGCCCAAGTGCTACTGAAGTTTTATCTAGAAATTCCAATTTGAAAAAATTAACATTTGCTTCAAAACCATCAGAGATATTTATTGTTTCCATCTCTGGATAAATCTGCATCTTGTTTTTCACGTAATATTTCTTATTAACTTTTTCTTCATCCGATGTTTCGTATATTTCTATTTCAGACCCATATTTACCTTCTATTGGCTTGCCATAAATGTCTGTTCCTAAAATCGAACATTTTATTCTTGGCCATGTGATATATCTTGCAATGCCTTGTTCACACCATTCTTCACTCCCAAATGCAATCCCTTTACTTATCAACTTTTTGGCATCCTTTTCAGAAACCTCATTGTTGGTAACACATATACAACGACGGTTACCACCATCCTCCGCATTAATCAAATTTACTGCATGCAATGTAGTTCCACTTCCCGCAAAAAAATCTACTATTAATGCATTTTTCTTGTTTGCAACAAAATACTTTATACAATCATGCACGGCATATAACGACTTTGGATATGGAAATGCTCGATCAACCAAAAACTTTCTCAATAAATCCGTACCATTAGGTGAAGCATCATGAGAAGAAAGATTGAAGATGTCTGACGGAGCTAGTTTAACACCAACAGATGGTAAAATATATACTCCATTCTCATCTCTTCCAATAGGAACAATCTCTCCGGATTCAACCGCTTCAATTACATTTTTAAACGCATATTGTATAGTTCTCGTTTCTTGCCCTGGTTTCCAACTTCCAAATCGTACAAAACCTTTTTGTAATCTTTCATTAAATCCAGCTTGAGATAATCTCCATCCTTGTTCCTCGCCTCTAATACTCATAGCAGGAAACACTGCGAAACATTCTTCTGGCACAGGGATGGATTCTCGCGGTGTTTCTAATGTTGGGGACTCTCCGCATCTCACATACGACCCATCTTTTTTTGAAAAATAAATTGGGTAAAACATAGATGGGAGTCTGCTCCTCAAGCCACTAGACCCTTCACGTGTCAATCCTCTCCAACATTGTTTGGTTTTTCCTATAGTTCCAGTCGACATGTCAATGAAACTACTACTAGGAGCAGCCACACCAAACATCACAAAGAAAATGTATTCACATTTACGCGTAAAATTCCCATGTCTTGTAGAACCTTTCCGCGAAATGACAGAAGATACCATTTGTATACGTTGACCTGAAAACATATCTTCCAAAAGCATTCCCAAATGTAAATACTCTTTTTCATCAATTGTTATAATCAAAACAGAATCTTCAGGATTCAACAATTTTTTTGCCAACTTCAAACGCTTTTGCATCATAGAAAGCCATTTGCTATGACGATAAACATCCGTTCCATCTACATAATCATTATTGTACTTCCAATCCTTCGCACCACTATTATATGGTGGATCAATATAGATACAATCAACTTTACCAGCATATAGATACTCTAGCAGCTGAAGTGCATGGTAATTATCCGCCTCAATTAGCGTATGCCATAAATCACTGTCCGGAGCATTATTCACATTGTCTATTGGTCTTAGATACGGATATATTGCATCGCCAAACTGCGCAACAGTAACGAGTTCATCTAAAGATAATTGTTCCACTCCCTTGTGAACCTTGTTTATACAAGTAGCAACACCATCTTTTATTTGTACTACTTCATAAACATCATCAACCTCCCCTGTCTTCTTCGCAACAGAACTTCCTTTTTTTACTGGCACATCATACAGTGGTGTACACTCTGGCAAATGTTCTTCAAATACTAAACCAAATTTTTTCGTTTTTGCTAATTTATTTATTTCTTGTTCTATACGATTCCTCAAAGCTTCATCTTGCACTTGAGCAAGTAAATCATGTATTGCAGCCATTTTTTCCTCCTTTGATTTTCGAAAAACTAACTATTCTCAGATTCTAATATCGTAATATTTCTTGCTTTCTCAAACACGACCTCTTATGTAATTGTTTTGTCTTTTATGTGATAAGCAATCCCTTTTTCTTTACAAAATTCAATTACTGCTTCTGCACATTTGTTATAAAAAAGTTTATGTTGTTTATAAGCACTAATATCTTTACTATAATTTGTCCTACCAAAAATAATCTTGTCTGCAAAACATACTGTTTCCAATATCTCTTGTAAATTCTGGTCTACAAGGTTAGGCGTTGGATATGGTTCTATACTGACCCATGTCTTGCATCCTTTATCATGTAATCTTTTCAATGCTGCTAACCTTTCAGCGTATGGTGCTGCTCCCGGTTCTGTACGTTTACGATACGCTTCATTTAATGATATTAAGGTAATACCATATTCGTTTTCCCTCGAACATTCCGCCAGAATTTCTGGTAGAATCCCTTTTGTAAGAACCGTGCATTTTATTCCCGACTCATTAAGTTTTTTAATAGCAGCAATACTCATTTGTTCAATCTCTGGATATCCATACATAAAAGGATCAGTGGTAAAACAAAGATGTACTGACTGAATTTTATCTTTCATTCGTGGAATTTCCCTATCTAAGATTTCTAGAGTATTTGAAACCAAATACGGTTTCAACCATTCTTCATATGTCTTTACTTGCCCAAACCTTTTCTTTAATGTAAAAGCATAACATGGGTATTTACAACCATGGGCACATCCTTGGACAAAGTTTATCGTATAATCTCCATATTCTACACCTGTTTTATATAACATGGACTTTCTTTCTATATAGCCCTCTACTTGTGGCATGTTAGTTAACTCCTATCTGAAAATGTTACTGTTTGTTGATGGATGACGGCTCCATAATATGTTTTTAGAGCATTCCATATTTTTGTCTTATAATTTCGTGTAGGGAACACAGGATGATCAGATAAATATCCAATAACATCCTCTTTAGGAACATCCCTCCGGCCTTTAAAATGCTTATGTAAATACAATGCCACATCTCTCAGAGTATAGCACGACTCATCCGTTTGATTTCCAATCTCAATCGCACCCGTTTGAAAATTTAGACTGAATTGTTCGTATTCACATTCAATAGTTATATGCTTGTCAGATGATTTGTCATCAAAAGTCTTCCATGCCGTTTCTTTAAATAAATCAAACCCCAAATGATGATTTGTACAATGTATCAAATCATATACAACAGAGTTCATCTTATTAAAAAAAGGAAAGGACGCAATATAGTACCTATCTTTTCGCCCAGCCAAATCCCTAATTATGCTTTGCACCTTTTGTTCATAAGCGTTCCTATCACTCCCAAAAGCAACTAAATCCTCAATATTGGTTCTATAAGTTCTTTCATATTTATCAATCACATCCTGCTTCTTTGCTACCTTTGCAGCTCTAACTGTGTCTGAAACCATATGGTTGATAATGACTTCTCCCCAATTTTTCATATATGGCATTAATGCATCCCAGTCTATACGAGCGTCATACGGATCATAAACCAACAGAAAATGCATATTGGGAAACACAGAGCCGAATTGACTACTAATTTTATTAAGTAACTCACTCGCATCCATAGAATAAGTTTGAATATGAAAATTATTTGTTTTTTGAGGTAAGCGTTTGTCTAATTCATCTATTTTATCTGGGTCTAAATCATTAAAATATATATACGCTTGCTTCGTCGTATATTTTTTCATTGCTTTTGCTAATATATTAGCCACTAACAAAGCGGTTCCCTCTATAATCGGTCCATTCTCATGCTCTTTTCTGTAGACCCCGCTATTTGACATGCAATCTATATATACAATTCCTTTACATTTGTCATTATTAAGCAATATTTCAGCCCACGCTTCTACATATTTTGAAATCAATTCAAATTTTTTAATTGTGTGTGGAGATGCAACACTAATAATATCTTTCTTCTTTAAACTTGTCATGTTTTTCCTCTTTATTTTTCGGTACTTTCTGTTGGTATCAAATCCATAACATCGCCTATATTGCACTCTAACGCCTTGCATACTTTCATCATCACGTCCATGCTTACCGTTTCGCCTTTAGAAAGTTTTGTAACCGATGCCCAACTAATGCTCGCTAGCACTTGCAAGTCTTTTTTCTTCATATCTCTATCAATAAGAATTTTCCATAATTTTTTATAACTTACTTCCATCGTTTTTACCTTCCCGTTGCAACATTATAATATACTGTAATACAATAAAGTATAGCACTATTCGCATCTTCATTCAATTAAATTCTTCACATTTGCAAGAATTATCTCTGTCTATAATCGAATCTTTCTCCTTTATACTGCGAGTCTATCGCCTTAACTCACCTCTCACTTTATCAACTGTCCGCACAACCGTCTCACTCAACGACTCCATAAACCTCTCCAACATATTCCTTCCATCTATCACAATCTTCTCCATAAAATCATATGCTTTTCTCAAACTTTCCCTTAGCATCGCATTATCTTCTTTTAATTGCTGATTCTCAACTATGGCATCAACACATCGTGCTCTGAGCGAATCTTCACTCTCATATTTTATTAGTTCATATACTAGTTGTGCCTGTTCTGCTCTATCTTCTGCTTCTCTCGCTTGTTCATTCAATACTTCCACTGCCTTTTTCGCACTCGCCGCCTCTTCTTTTAACGCCACCACTTCTCTTTCGGTATTCACATATTCATCTTTTAACTGCTCATACCTCTCAGTTTCCTTCGCCACCTTATACTCCGCTACAGACAAATCATGATTGCGTCCTTTCGCTTTCCCTTTTATTTTGTCCTGAAACCAAATATCAACCATACGATTTGCATACGCCCGCAATTCACCCTGCAACAGTTCCGACAATGTCTCTGGAGTAAATACCCAGCGTTTAGAAACCTGTTTGGAAAGCCCTCTTGTATAACCGTATGCTACCGGCACTCCTACCACATGCATGTGAGGACTATCTTCATCCAAATGAACAACTGCATTGGCAACGATAAAATTTGGAAACAATCTTTTTAATTCATCCAACAAACATCCGTAAATTCGCTTCATATAGATTTTGTTGAATTCATTCTCTCTCCAATACTCTCTATCTCCAAGCTGAATAATAATTTCCACCGCCATATCCTGCTCTTTATTTGCCACATGCTCAAAATAATCTTCAATCTTCCTGTCTTCTCTTTTCTGTCGTTCGTTGTACTCTTTCAAAGCAGCATCGAATTCTTGATGGTAGACTGCCTTTACATCACGCACAAGATTTTTCGTACCTTGTAGAATCACAATATTATTTGCACTATAATCACTAGACTTGTATTTTCTTAAATTGTGTTTTGCCACGCCTTCCAATTTCGTCTTGGAAGTAATGCCACTTTTCTTATTACTTATGTGTGCTGAAAATGACATGCCCGCCATGCTAATCCTCCTTTCCCTAATGCTATCATTTTGCTATCATATTTCATAGCAACGTGCTGTTATCATCTTTGCTCCGCCACAGATGATAACCCCCTAGCAGTTTTGGCAAGCCAAAACTGCGGGGGCTCTCCGAGGGTGTATAACATATTTACTATATCTCCTTTTGACTTCGCCACATATCCAACATCTCCGCCACTTGCTTCTGCTGATTTGGATATAGATGTCCATACGTATTCATAGTTATTTTTATATCCTTATGTCCCAACCGTTCTTTTATAATCAGAGGCTCCACGCCCTGATTGATAAGATAGGACACGTGCGAATGTCGGATATCGTGAACACGAATCTTTGGCACACCTGCTTTTTCTATTATTCGTTTCATCTTGTGTTGTACTGCTTCTGCTCCAATTGGAAACAATCGCTCACTATCTGGAAATGCATACTTTCGATCACAATATTCCTTGATTTCATTTTTTAAAAAATTTGGAATATCAATGGTACGAATTGACTGCTCGGTTTTCGGAGTTGTAATCACATCTTCGCCGTTGGCACGATAATACGTTTTATTGATTCTGATTTTGTTATTTGTAAAATCAACATCTCCTTTTGTCAGAGCAAGCAGTTCGCCTTCTCTCATTCCGGTCCAAAACAGAATTTCGAACAAAAGATAATACTTGTCATCTTTGTCAAAAGTTTCGATAAACTGTTCATATTCCTCAATCGTCCAAAATGTCATACTTCTGGAATCTGACTTGCCCATTCGTTTGACTTTCTTACATGGATTGTTCTGCAAATCATAAATTCGTGTTGCATGTGTGAACAAGCAAGTCAATTGATTCTGCAGCATTCTCAGATAACTGTCCGAATATCCTTTTGTACACATTTCATTTTGCCATTTTGTTATCTGTGCCGGAGTAATATCATTTATTTTCAAATCCCCAAAATAAGGAATAATATGCCGATTCATCATATCTCGCTTGTTCTCACACGTTCTTTCTTTCAATTCGTTTTTCTTATCTTCAAAATATACATCCACAAAATCTTTCAGAAGCATATTCATGCTACCCTCAACTTTAAGGGACTTTTCGTATTCGTATTTCTTCGCCTCACGCGCAGTCTTAAATCCACGCTTTTTGCATCTCTTTTTCTTTCCGTATGCATCAACCTCATACCACTGTGCCATCCACATTCCTGTGGCTTTATCTTTGCTTGCCATTTTGTACTCCCTCCTAGTCCTTGCTCATATCAGCAAAACCGTAATACTTTGTCTCAAAAAATGCTCTTGGAACTTTGCCCGATTCCACCTCATAACCCATACCTTGTAATTCTTCATTCAATCTACGAATTACCTGATAGGCATGATTTGGCGAACATTCCAGAATCTCCATCACGTCATCTCTACCTAGTAAATATTTTGTACGTTTCATGTATTTCACTTCCTTTCTTGTGTACGATATTCGTATATTCTTTATTTGTATTATAATGTAGGATTTTCGTACTGTCAATTGTTTTTCGTACTAGCAAAAACTTTTTCTGTACTTTTTTCGTACATTATGTTATACTCCTCATATGAAAGGAGTTGTAACTATGGGTGACGGTAAAAAATTAAAAGCAATTCTTGATAAACAAAATAAAAGTGTGCGTTGGTTGGCAAAGGAAACAACCATTAGTCCTACTACTTTGTATTCGATTATTCAAAAAGATACTTCCATACGTTTTGACTTCGCACTCCGTATTGCAAATGCATTAGATGTAGATGTCGCTGAAATATGTTCTGACTCTACTCTTACATCAGAAAAATGGGATAACGATAGCAGCATTGTTCTTCCGGAACTCCCATCTGGTATGGATAGCATCCTTGATGGGAACCGTGTGAAACGTTATCTGAAATATACCCTCTATCCTCTTATGGAATTATTTGGGAAAAATAACATGCCTAAAGTCGATGAACATTTAACAAATTATTATCAGTTAAATGATGAAGGCAGAAAGGAAGTTGACCAATTTATAAAGGCGCAACTTATGTTGAAAAAAGATCCGGCTAGAGCCGAAGACGTTAAGAAAATCAAAAAATGGTAAGAATGGACGAATGTGTGGAGCCATTTTGGAGCCACTATACCTCTTACATAGCATATTGGACATACAAAAAAGGCTTCCGAGTTAGTCTCGGAAGCCTTATATTTGCTTAGATTCTTATCAATTATTCGATGATGTTTTTAACAACACCTGAACCTACTGTACGTCCACCTTCACGGATAGCGAAACGTAAACCTTCTTCCATTGCTACTGAATGGATAAGTTCACATGTCATTTCGATGTGGTCACCAGGCATACACATTTCTGTTCCTTCTGGAAGTTGGCAGATACCTGTAACGTCAGTTGTTCTGAAGTAGAACTGTGGTCTGTAGTTGTTGAAGAATGGTGTATGACGTCCACCTTCATCTTTTGTTAATACGTAAACTTGAGAAGTGAATTTTGTGTGACATTTAACACTGCCTGGTTTACATAAACATTGTCCTCTTTCGATTTCTGTTCTTTGAACACCACGAAGAAGTGCACCGATGTTATCACCAGCTTGAGCTTCATCAAGAAGCTTTCTGAACATTTCGATACCAGTTACAACAACCTTACGAGTTTCTTCCTTGATACCAACGATTTCAACTTCGTCAGATACATGAAGAACACCACGTTCTACTCTACCAGTTGCAACAGTACCACGTCCAGTGATAGAGAATACGTCTTCTACTGGCATTAAGAATGGTTGGTCAGTTGCTCTC
>JAXJXL010000045.1:0-2966 GCA_036307525.1 Faecalimonas sp. | reverse complement strand
GCGAAGCATCCTTGACAGGATTCTCGCACATGATGCTTTATCAACAAGCGGCTAATGAAAGAAAATGCCCCGGAAAAATCCAGGGCAAATGTTTTAATTATTTTGGGACATTTTCAAAAATGGTTGACAGTTGTTTAACTCCGTGTTAATCTGTTCAATTGTTAAATCTGTATACTTGTTCATATTCATTTCCTTTCTGAATATGAACTTGCGCAAGTTCAATTATTAAATTTTTTGTCAGACAAAATTATTGTAGTGGATTTCTTTGCGACTTCCCCAAAATAGAATGTAGAAAATAACACCCTTTTTTGCCTGTTTTTTCTACACGTTTTGCCATTCAGTAAGAGTTGATTTCGGCTATAATATCTCTTTTGGGGCAAAATAAAAAAGGGGACTAACCCCTTTCAAATCCTTGTTCTTCGTGTTCAATTTCTTCCCTAACAAATTCCCTTGTTTCGTTCTCAATGTAATATTCAAAGTCTTTCATTAGTTTTCGTTCAAGTATCCAAGTCTTAATTGTGCGAAACCATTGTTCTAATCGTTGGATATAATCAGACAGACGATTTATTTCATTCTGTTTGTCTTTGACCGATTGTTCCAGTTGTTTATATTGTGAATTTGATTGTTTGAGTTTGTGTTCCAACTTCAACACACGTTCATCAGTAGAAGCGAGTGCTAGAGTATCTTTTGCCAACGTATTCAATGCGTTTAGTCCGTTCTGCAATGCCTTTGCCGTCTGTACCTGCGATTGTAGGCGTTCAAGGTCTGCCGTCTTTACTGTGCTTGTGGCAGGTTTGTTTTTCAACTTGTTTTCAGTCGTAGAGGAAATAACCTCAATAGGTTCAACTGGTTGGCTGCACGCTTCTAAGACACGTTCTCTTATGTTTAGTTCAGCCTTTGCCTTTTGGGCTTTAATCTGCATTTCTTGGACGTCATACTCCATTTTATTAAGATGCTTTCGTGTTTCGTCATAATCTTTGACCTCTCCACGTTCCAATCCCCATAGGCTTGATACTTGGGAATAAAAATCATCTTGTTTCTTTCTGTATTGGGAGCGACCACCCATTATATCTTTTGCCGACAAAGAGAAAACTCCGTTTCTTTCCAGTAGGGGAATTGTAGCAATATGTAAGTGGTAATTTGCACCCTTGAATGTGCCGTCATCATTTTTATAAGAGCCACCAGCATTAGAGCCTACTTCATCGAAATGTATAACGGCATTGATTATGTGCTTGCCATAGGTCTTTTCGTGAAACTCCAAACACGATTGAAAATAGTCAATTATTTCGTTATGTGTCTTGCCCTCGAAGAAATCAGCCGAAGCCGTGTAAATACTGTCTAACAATACGACCGAGTTCTTTCTAGGCTTGATGTTGTACTGTTCGAGGGTGTCTGTTATGGTCTTGTTCCAGTTGTCATTCTTTGGAAGAAGATAAATATTACGTTCAGTTAAACTCCAATCAATATTTGAGCCGTTGAACTCTCGACCACGCAAATGGTCTTCCTGTGTGCGATTTGCTTCAATTTGTATGCCGTACACATCGTTACGGCTTCGTTTTTCAGTTCTCATAATTCCGTACATGATAATGCTCCTTTTGTTTTGTGTTTGATTATAATATAGCAGACCTAATATTTAGGTCTAACACACTAGACAATGGCGAGCATTGTCGTGTGCATTTTGCTTAATCGTTTATTAAAAACGAGCAAAATGATATGGCTATTCTGCATTCAAGATTTTGTATATAGTAGGACGAGACAAATTCATTTCCTTACTAATCGCAACAATCGTCATACCTTCTTTGCGTAGTTCTTTCGCTTTGCGATTTCGTTCTTCCTTTGCTTTGTGTCTCGCCTTTTTACGCTCTTCTTTCACGGACAATTTATGATACCAACCACGTTCTTCATCTGTGGCATTGATTAAGTTTAAAAACTTTGTAACCGTGAATTTGTATCGCTTTCTATCTACATCTCTAAAAATTTCCCACAGCTTAGAATCTTTTAGAGGTTGTTCAAACGTAGCATTCCATTCTTCACAGTATGCTTGTGCATCCTCTTTATCAAATAGCCATATTACTGTTGCATATAATGCAAATATCAGCAAATCTCTTGACCCCTTTTTCCCGCCTCTTGCTTGGATTACTTGTTCTAAAAACATTTTTCTATGGATTAAGCAGGGCGTGTAATCATTTAAATTTATTTTATTTACAAAGTGATACTTACCAGAGATTACTTTCTTCTTGCCAATTTTCTTTTTACCAGTAGGCTCAACAAAATAATCACTCTTATATCCATTTGTGAGTAGTTTCTTTCTTAACTCATTTACATTTGGAAAATCTTCGTGTATCAACCTGCATTCCGACCAACGCTTTGCTTTGGTGTTATATGAATAGGGCAATCGGAACAAGCCATTTAACTTTAATGAAGAAGCCCTGTCTACTGACAATTCCATTTCGTCTAGTTCTACTAATATTTTTGTGATGTGATTGCAGAGCATATCTATCACGCTTAAACAGATTTTGCCAAGAGAAACGTGACAAGGTTCTATACAAAACCACAATTGAACACCTCGTCCTGTTCGGTTGACGAGATTTGGCTTTAATACAAGCCTACTCAACAATTTTTCTTCGAATTTCAATATATGTTCGTTCAATTCCTCGATTGATAAAATGGACGTGTGAGAGTCTATATCAATTACCAAGTTTTGTATATTGATGAGATTGTCTAAGGTTCTTTTGTATCCACTCTTCATACCATTAGCACATATATACATATCCACATCCATTGGAAACGGTTCGTCAAAAGAGGTATCTTCCATGTCTTTGTTGTATATAGCACCAGCATAGCCGACAAATCTTTCACTTACAGTCTTATCATTGTAGGCAAATGGAAAGTAGAATTCATATTCTGTGTCATCGCGAAAAAACAAATTGTATAAATTATCTTCTTCCGACCAGTTTAAATATCTC
>JAXJXL010000044.1:0-1555 GCA_036307525.1 Faecalimonas sp. | reverse complement strand
GAAATGGCTAGAGACGAAGCAAGACACGGAAAAGCATTCGAAGGTCTTTTGAAAAGATACTTCTCATAAAATAAGAAAAGAGTGAGGTAAAACATTATGAAATATATTTGTCCATGTGGGTATGAATATGACCCAGAAATCGGTGATCCAGATAACGGATTAGCACCGGGAACTGCATGGGAGGACGTGCCGGAAGATTGGCTTTGCCCTTGGTGTAGTTTAGGGAAAGAAGTATTTGAAGAAGCATAGAAAATGATATATGATTATTAAATAAGAAATTTCTTAGGAGGATATGAATAATGTCTAAATACGCAGGAACAAAAACAGAAAAAAACTTAATGGAAGCATTTGCAGGTGAGTCTCAGGCTCGTAATAAATACACTTATTTCGCATCTGTAGCGAAAAAAGCCGGTTTTGAACAAATCGCTGCTCTTTTCCTTGAAACAGCAGACCAAGAAAAAGAACATGCTAAAATGTGGTTCAAAGAATTCCACGGTTTAGGTGATACAGCTCAAAACTTAATCTGGGCTGCAGAAGGCGAAAATGATGAGTGGACAAATATGTACGCTCGTATGGCAGAAGAAGCTGACGAAGAAGGCTTCCCAGAATTAGCTGCAAAATTCCGTTTGGTAGCTGCTGTAGAAAAATCTCATGAAGAACGCTACAACAGATTATTGAAACATTTACAAGAAGGTAACACATTCAAAGGTGAATCTCCATTAGGATGGAAATGCCGCAACTGTGGTTATATCCACTTAGGTGAAGCAGCTCCTGAGGTTTGCCCAACATGTGCTCACCCTAAAGCTTATTTCGAAAGAAAAGCTGAAAATTACTAAAACCCTCGAAAAAAGGTCGCATCTTAACGATGTGACCTTTTTCTGCTTTAGATTGTTCTATTAATTTATTTCTCCAATGCTGTAATTAATTTCCCAAGTACCGGTTCAAATGCTGCTCCATACCAGTGATTATCTAAGTCTGCTGTATACTTAATACATTCTACTGCATAATCAGCTGCAATTTTAGCTGCTTCAAAAGCCGTTTTTCCTCTCATAAGTGAACCCACAAATGCAGATGCATAAATATCTCCTGTTCCGTGACAACTGTTTGGAAGTTTATCATGCTCGTAATAAGAATATTCCCCATTTTCTAATACAACTACTCCGGTTTTTCCTGCTTCATAAGAGATTCCGGTAAAGATAATATTCTTGCATCCCAATGCTGTCAATTTTTCGAGCAATAAATCCACATATGCTCTGTCGTATTCTTCCTTATATTCTACTCCTGTCAGGAAGCATGCTTCTGTAATGTTTGGCATCACATAGTCTGCCTTTGCACAGAGACCCTTCATGCTTTCTACAAACTCCATGTCAAAACCATAGTATAATTTCCCGTTATCTGCCATAGCCGGGTCAACCACTTTGACACAAGCTTCATTCCCAACTGATGCCATGATATCGGCCACATAGTCTATCTGTTTCGTGCTTCCAAGATAACCTGTATAAACCGCATCAAATTTTAGATTCTCTTTTACCCAGTGGTCTTTAATGCTTGGCAT
>JAXJXL010000043.1:0-1698 GCA_036307525.1 Faecalimonas sp. | reverse complement strand
AGTTGAACATCTCCATTAATAAGTCTGCTAATGTGTTTTTCTGACATTCCCATTCTTACTGCAAATTCCTTTTGCTTCATTCCTCTATCAACCAGTTGTTCTTTAACTGTTTCCCCTGGTGGGATTGCAATCCTACTGTTTTTATATTCAATTTGCACATTCTCACCTCTTTGCAATTTACCTTAAAGGTTAATTCTATTCTACTGTATAATTTGGAATGCGTCAATACTTTTTTACCTTATAGGTAAACAAAACCATAAAGGCGAAATGAAATCTCTCAATTTCATCTCGCCCTTCTCTTTTATATCACCGCATTCAATTCTTGATACAACCGCTTGGCATAACTGTCAGTCATGCCACATATATAATCCGTCACAAGCAGCAAGCGCAAATACAATTTCTCGTTCTCGTCCTTGCCTTCTGCCTGCTTGTGATATGCACTCTTATAATTTTCTGAAATAAATGACACCACTCTTTTGTCAATGTCATTCAATTTCACATCGGTATCGTAATAAAGAACTGCCTTTACAAACTTGTCCATTAAAAAGTCCATAATCACTGATTCAGCTACTTCCATCTTATAGATAGATGGTGTCGTGAACACTCTGCGATAGGCCATATCACCCAAAAGATGCATTAAGCCCTCACCATAGGTGCCGCAGAAAATATCCTTGCCATATGTACCTTCCATAATGGCATTGTAATTAGAAGTAAATCCATAGGTGGCGCAATTGATTAAAAATCCTTGCGCTTGTACAATCCAGTTTTTCACTGCATATTCTTCCGGATTACTTACGCCACGCTTTACACCACTTTCATACTTGTGCTCTAATTTTTCCAACGGTCTGAATGGATTCTCTGGCTCACTCTCCTGCAATTGACGCAGCTCTTCTTTTAATTGATAGTAGGAAATAAATCCTTTCACATATGCATCTTCAATATCAGCCGTCTTGTAGGCAATATCGTCTGCCGCTTCCAAAATAAAAGTGAGTGGGTGACGCTTTCCATCTGTCCCTGTCTCCTTCACAATGGACTCAAAGATGTCCTTATCTGCATAATAATATCCCATTTTCTTATCTTTAATGTTTCCGGTCGTCTTGTCAATTCCAACCGACGAAACCGGATACTTCACAATGGTATGA
Organism: Faecalimonas sp.; assembly: GCA_036307525.1. Classification (GTDB taxonomy): domain Bacteria; phylum Bacillota; class Clostridia; order Lachnospirales; family Lachnospiraceae; genus Faecalimonas. The sequence continues at coordinate 556 of JAXJXL010000043.1, read as the reverse complement.
AGCAAAGCATAGGTCAGGTTCATCCCATGTTCATCCACTAGATAATGAAGCTTCGTAACCAAACGTAGGGCCTGCGCATTTCCTTCAAAATGATAGAAATCCTCACGCATCTGCTCCGTTAACAGGTTCTCTACCGTTTCGCCTTTGAATTTCATAATTGGAAGATTGCGCTTGAACCAATCTCGAATCACACTTTCTCCAAAATGTCCGAACGGTGGATTTCCAATATCATGAATCAGTCCGGCACACTCCAATATATTACAAATTTCCTCTTTGTCCTTCCATGTGAAGTCCGGATCCTTAATATAGGTTAAAATATATTCTCCAATATTTTGTCCAAGGGACTTTCCATAAGAAGAAACCTCCAAGGAATGTGTAAGTCTCGTTCTGATAAAATCACTTTTGTCCAATGGAAATACTTGCGTCTTATCCTGTAATCTTCGGAAAGACGCGCTCCCTATAATTCTGTGATAATCCTTTTCAAACTCGCTTCGCAAATCTTCCTTTTGCTTTGGCTTTGCTACTGCTTCGCGCGGCCGCTTTGCTGATAATAATT
>JAXJXL010000042.1:0-1858 GCA_036307525.1 Faecalimonas sp. | reverse complement strand
ACAGAGGCTGTTTTAGCAAAAGGACTTTGCGAAAGAATCGGAATTGATGGAAGATTGACATATCAACCAGCAGGTGGAGAAAAGAAAACAGAAGACAAGGCAATGCCAACACATACAGAAGCAATTCAATTTGTAATTGACGCTTTAACAGATGCAGAACGAGGCGTTGTAGGAAGCTTGGAAGAAATCGGTGCAGTAGGACATCGACTTGTTCATGGTGGAGAAAAATTTGCAAGTTCAGCTGTTATCACAGATGAAATGTTAAAAGCAGTGGAAGAATGTAATGACTTGGCGCCACTTCATAATCCTGCAAACTTAATCGGTGTGGATGCATGTAAGAAATTAATGCCAAACACACCAATGGTTGGTGTGTTTGATACAGCATTCCATCAGACAATGCCTGAAAAAGCTTATATGTATGGTTTACCATATGAGTATTATGAACAATACAAAGTGAGACGTTATGGTTTCCATGGAACAAGTCACAGCTTTGTTTCAAAGAGAACGGCTGAAATTTTAGGTCAGCCATACAACAACCTGAAAACGATTGTATGTCACTTGGGAAATGGAGCAAGTATCTGTGCTGTTGAAAATGGTAAATCAGTTGATACTACAATGGGACTCACTCCACTTGAAGGTCTTGTAATGGGAACTCGTTCCGGTGACATTGACCCTGCCATCTTAGAATTTCTTGCTAAGAAAGAAGACATGGACATTACAGCACTTATGAATATGTTAAATAAAAAATCCGGTGTGCAAGGTATGTCTGGACTTTCAAGCGATTTTCGTGATTTGGCAGCAGGAGCAGCAGAAGGAAATAAACGTGCACAAATTGCTATTGATGTATTTGCATATCGCGTTGCAAAATATGTTGGTGCATATACAGCAGCGATGAACGGTGTAGATGCAATTGCATTTACAGCAGGTATCGGTGAAAATGATGGAAGTATCCGTGCTAAGGTATGTGAATACTTAGGATATTTGGGAATTACAATTGATGCAGATGCGAATGCAAAACGTGGAGAAGAAGTTATAATTTCAACACCGGATTCTAAAGTAAAAGCACTTGTTGTACCAACAAATGAAGAACTTGCAATTGCACGTGAAACTGTAGCATTAGTTTAATACATTTTTTGTAAATATTTGTTGACAAACAAAATTTACATGATATAATAATTTAGGTGTGATAAGGAGAACTGTATGTTTATTAACCTATCAGACGTATTATCTGAACATCACAAGCCTATTGACAAGGTGGTTCCGGTAGAAATGACTGACATTGACACCGCATTGGGATTAATGCCTGTTATTGAAAAGGAAGATGCTCATATTGTTGTAAAACATGTGAAGCAAAAGGAACTTACGATTGATGGGTTTTGCAGATTAGTGCTTGAAATCCCATGTGATCGTTGTTTGGAACCGGTTGCAACTAAGTTTGATTTAAAATTTTCAAAGAACGTCGACTTAGCGGCAGATGATAATCAGATAGATGAGTTGGATGAAAAAAATTATATTGACGGATATAATCTTGACGTAGACAAGTTGCTCTATAATGAGATATTGATAGGATGGCCGATGAAAATTCTATGTAGTGAAACTTGCAAAGGAATTTGCAATACATGTGGTCAAAACCTAAATAAGGGAACTTGTAACTGCGAAGATACAAGTCTTGACCCTAGAATGTCAGTTATCCGCGATGTGTTTAAGAATTTTAAGGAGGTGTAACCTATGTCAATTTGTCCAAAGAATAAATCTTCAAAAGCAAGAAGAGATAAAAGAAGAGCAAACTGGAAAATGAGCGCTCCAAATTTAGTAAAATGTAGCAAATGTGGTGAATTAATGATGCCACACAGAGTTT
>JAXJXL010000041.1:0-1767 GCA_036307525.1 Faecalimonas sp. | reverse complement strand
TAATCCCATGCTTATGTGGGGGAAGATTCGAGAACATTGGTTCAAAAACAAGCTCCCAATATCCTTTCAATTCCATCACGTTCAGATGGATGGTGGACATGCAGCACACTTCTTTGAACGTTTACAACATGAGATACGTTCATTTAAGGTAAAATGTTAAGAACAATCCCAATGAAAATGTGCCATATTAAGAATTTTATAAGAGAAGAGTACTATATATAAATTTCTATTACTGTCCGCTAAAACTTATCGAATCAGAAAAAAGAAAGGGCTGATCTCCGATTTTGGAGTTCAGCCCTTTTTGGTTATCTTTGAGTTACCACACTTAAAGGTTAACCATGAGCAAAAGTACACATTTCTTCGGACAGCCGATATATGGCCAGTTTACAAAGTTCTTAAACAAGGACAAGATTCTTCAAATTAGCCGCAATCATGGCGGTGAGAGGTATGTAAAGAGTTTCGATGGCTTCACACACCTACTGACAATGCTCTATGCTGTGATAATGCGTTTTGATTCACTGCGTGAAATAGAGACATCTATGATAGCCGAGGTCCGCAAACTTCATCATATAGGCATAGAAACCGTCCCCAAACGCAGTACTTTGTCTGATGCCAATACTAGACGCCCTGAAAAAGTCTTTGAGGAGGTCTACCGTGACCTTTATGAGGCAAACAAGTCCAAACTTACCTCGGACAGCCGTCAAGGGGGGACAGAGGAATGGATGAAACGCCTAAGAATCATTGATTCCACGACCATTACCTTGTTCTCCAACTTGATATTCAAAGGTGTCGGACGTCACCCGAAGACGGGTAAGAAGAAAGGTGGCATTAAGGTGCATGCAGTTATACATGCCAATGAGGGTGTTCCGTGTGATGTAGAGTTTACCTCTGCTGCAACCAACGACTCCTTTATGCTCGTGCCTTCAAGGTTTTCTGAAAAAGAGATAACCGCAATGGATCGAGCTTATATCAACTATGAAAAGTTCGAGGAACTTACGGTACGCAATGTGGTTTATGTCACAAAGATGAAGAAGAACCTCAAATATGAACTTCTATTTGACTTCATGGAGATGACACCAGAGGGGAAGATGGAATATCGAGAACAGGTTGTTGTATTCAGTAAGGGGGAAACTAGGCATATTGCAAGAATCGTAACCTATGTAGACATCAAAAAAGGGAAGAACCCCAAGTTGGTATCTCTTCTTACCAATGATTTTGACATGCGTCCAGAGACTATCGTAGAGATTTATCGCCGTCGTTGGCAGATAGAATCACTATTCAAGCAGATTAAGCAGAATTTTCCACTGAGATACTTTTATGGAGAAAGTGCCAACGCAATCAAAATACAGATATGGGTAACTTTAATAGCCAATCTGCTCGTGTCATTGCTTCAAAGTAGCCTTGAACGACGCTGGAGTTTTTCTGGGTTAGCCACAATGCTTAGGATATCCTTGATGTATTATCTCAATATATACACATTCTTCAATAAACCAGAAGAAGATCTTAGACAGATGCTTATGGAGGTTGCAGAACCACCACCAAATGAAGAACTAAATTTATAGAGGAGGGCTTGTCATAGATAAAAAAACTCCCAACTACTCTTTTTTAGAGGGTTGGGAGAGAATTGTTGTGTTTAGCGGACAGTAATAATTACGAATGTGTGCTTGGTTTGTTTTTTAAGAAAAAATATACGTATATGCGGAATGGTTTATTTTGAACACGAATTGAAGGTCGCACGAGGAAATAACCGTGCAGACGCGATTAGTT
>JAXJXL010000040.1:0-26793 GCA_036307525.1 Faecalimonas sp. | reverse complement strand
TAGGTATAATATTAATTATAACACAAAGCGTTACAAAACGCTATAGGAAAAAGATGAAAATTTGAAATAAAAATAGCTCGGAAGCCTTGTTTTATAAAGCTTTCGAGCTATACTACATCAAAACTAACTGCAAAAGTGTGGGGTTTTGGCTAAAATTTAATCAGATTAGAAATTAGCCGAATAAAAATAAAAAAACAAAATTTAACACTTTACTTCGTTAAACTTTTGTTATACAATAGTATGTATATATTTTATATTTATATTAAAGGAGAGATAACAATGAAAAAGACAAGATTTATTGCAATTATGACAATTATTGCACTTTGCTTATCTAGCTTTGTGGGCTGTGGAAAAGCAGGGGAAGAAAAATACGTGATTGGTTTTTCAGGACCACTTACAGGTGCAGCTGCTATGTATGGGCAGGCAGTTCAAAATTCCGCACAGATGGCAATTGATGAAATCAATGCAGCTGGTGGTTTGAATGGTGTGAAATTCGAATTAGTTGCGACAGATGATCAACATGATCCAACAAAGGTTTCTACTAACTATGCTTCTATGTTGGAAAAAGGTATGCAGGTTTCACTTGGTACAGTTACAACAGGTCCTGGACTTGAGTTCAAGAAGTTATCAAAAGAAGACAATGTATTCTTCTTGACTCCATCTGCTTCAGGAGATGACATTCCTGAGTTTGATAATGGATACCAGATGTGTTTCGCTGACGGTAACCAGGGTGGTGTAGCAGCTGCTTACGTTAATGAGAACTACAAGGGACAGACAATTGGTATCTTCTATAAACAAGATGATGCATATTCAAAAGGTATTTTCGATCAGTTTAAGGCAAACCTTGACCCATCGATTAAAACAGTTGAGGCTTTGTTTACAGATGCTAATGCAACTGACTTTGTAGCACAGATTGGTGAACTGAAAGCATGTAAATTTATCTTCATGCCAATTTATTATACACCAGCTTCTATCTTTATGACACAAGCAAAAGATATTATGGCTGCTGATACAATCTATTACGGTTGTGATGGTTTTGATGGTATTGAAGGTGCAGATGGATTTAAGATTGAGGAAATTCCTCAAGAAATCACAATGCTTTCACATTTTAATTCAAAGGCAACTGATGGCTTAGCAAAAGAATATGTTGATAAATATACAAAAGCATACAAAGATGCTCCATTAAACCAGTTTGGTGCATCTGCTTATGACTGTGTATATGCAATTTTCAATGCGATGAAAGCTGCTATTGATGCAGGTAAAGAAATTTCAGTTGATATTTCAGCATCTGACCTTTGTGAAATTTTGAAAGAACAATTTGAAGGCGGATTTACATACACTGGTGTAACTGGAAATGATATCAAATGGGATGAAAACGGTTACGTTCAAAAGGGTGCTGTAAAATACGTTATTAAAGAAGCGACTAAATAGGAGAACTTATGAAAATTATTGAAACTTTAGTAAGCGGTCTGAGTTCCGGTGGTACATATGCAATGATTGCCCTGGGTTATACAATGGTATATGGAATTGCGAAGATGTTAAATTTTGCTCATGGTGATATTATCATGGTAGGTGGATACACCATCTATGTGACTATGACATCACTAGGGTACCCGCTACTGGGCCTTCTGGTAGCTGTAATCTTTTGTGTATTACTCGGAATAACAGTTGAAAAAGTTGCATACAAACCTTTGCGAGGAGCTTCGCCGTTGGCAGTATTAATTACTGCCATCGGCGTTAGCTATTTATTGCAAAGTACGGCTCAGATGATTTTTGGAGTAGCACCAAAGATGGTGATGGTGGCTGATTTGGGTAATCTGGAAGTAGGAGACTTAAAAATTCCTTACTACATTATCGTTACAATGGTATGCTCATTTGCAATTATGATTGCGCTTACGTTGTTTGTAAAAATGACCAAAACAGGTAGAGCTATGATTGCAGTTTCCGAAGACAGAGGAGCTGCACAACTGATGGGTATTAATGTTAATCGTATTATTATGATTACCTTCGCTATCGGGTCTGCACTTGCGGCGTTTGCAGGTTATTTTATGTTAATGAAATCACCAAGCCTTTCTAATACATTAGGAGCTATGCCGGGTATCAAAGCGTTTACGGCGGCAGTTATTGGCGGTATCGGATCTATACCCGGAGCCATGGTTGGAGGCGTTTTGATTGGTCTTATAGAGGCAATTTCATTTAAAATTCCGGCAATTGCAGCGTACACAGACGCAATCGAATTTTTAATTCTTATTCTGATACTTTTGGTAAGACCGACAGGTATTATGGGTAAAGTCAGAAGGGAGAAGGTATAAATGGGAAAGACATGGAAAAAAATCAAGTGGAAGCATTATGCAAACTATATTGTGATAGCAATCTTGACGCTTGTATTTGGCTTGTTATCGTTTGGTGGTTCGCTTTCGATTTCATCGCTATACCTTCTGGAAAAGATAGCCATTGCAGTGCTCTTAACAGTTTCTCTTAGTGTTGTTGTAGGATTTTTAGGTGAGTTATCATTAGGACACGCGGGATTTATGTGTGTGGGAGCTTATTTGGGCGGCAAGATGGCAAGTGTTTTAGAACCACATTTGGGAAATACTTTTGTGACCCTTTTGGTTTCGATTATCGTAGGTGGCAGCGTAGCGGCTGTATGTGGTCTGATTATCGGACTTCCGGCACTGCGATTAAAGGGAGATTATCTGGCAATCGTGACGCTTGCGTTTGGTGAGATTGTGCGTTCTTTGTTCATGAACTCCAGCAATGAATCATTCGGAGGTTCCTTGGGATTGGACACACCGCGTTATGACAAGAATGTGTTGTTTATTATAGCTCTTGTGTTAGTGCTATTATGCCTTATGGTAATTCAGAATTTAATTCGTTCAAAGCATGGTCGGGCAATTACAGCTATTCGTGATAATGAGATTGCAGCAAGAGCAACGGGAATCAATGTGACAAAATATAAATTGGCTGTATTTACTGTTGCAGCATTCTTTGCCGGAATAGCGGGTGTGCTCTACAGTTTCAGTAATTACACAATACAGAGTACAAAATTTAGCTATAATTATTCTATTGAGATTTTGGTTATGGTAGTGCTCGGCGGTATGGGAAGTATCAACGGTTCTATTATTGCCGCTACACTTATTACCTTTTTAGATGTAAAGCTTCAAACTATTTTGACCGGAAATCTGGCTGTATTGCAGGATTTGTTATATGCATTGATTTTGATCATCCTTGTTATTTATAACAATGCCCCTTCATTGAAGGGCTTCCGAGAACAATATAGTATGAAGAATCTTATTCATAAGATTTTTGGAGCAAAACATGATCCTTCACATCGTGCAGATGACGAAGCGAAGTGGGATAGAGTACCGACAAAGATTGAAATGAACGAAGTATTGTCAACAGAGTTTCAACCGACAATGTCTACAGTTGATCCGGACCGAAAGGGGGATTTTAAATAATGAGTGATGTTATTTTAAAAACAGAAAATCTCGGTATTTCCTTCGGTGGTCTAAAGGCGGTTCAAGATGTAAACATTGAGATTAAGAAAAAACAATTATATGGTTTGGTAGGACCGAACGGGGCAGGAAAGACAACCGTCTTCAACATGCTCACAGGAGTGTATCGTCCTACAACTGGACAAATATATTTAGATGGTGAAAATATTACCGGTAAAAGCCAGGAAACCATCAATCATAAGGGGATTGCCCGTACATTCCAGAATATCCGTCTTTTTAACAATATGACGGTAATTCGAAATGTGTTGGTTGGATTACATAACCAACCGGAGTTTAAGTGCAGCATGATTGAGAGTATGTTCCGTCTTCCAAGACATTTTCGTTGTGAGAAAGCAATGCGTGAAAAGGCAAAGAGCATTTTACGTGTTGTAGGTCTGGAAGAAGAAAGAAACTATCTCTCTTGCAATTTGCCATACGGTAAACAACGAAAATTGGAGATTGCGCGTGCTCTTGCAACGAACCCAAAGCTTTTGCTTTTGGATGAACCGGCAGCAGGTATGAATCCAAATGAAACAGCAGACCTTATGAATATTATTACACGTATCAGAGATGAGTACGATATGACTATTTTGCTCATTGAACACGATATGAAATTTGTATCCGGACTTTGTGATGAAGTGACAGTCCTTAACTTTGGTACTGTTCTTGCACAAGGTGATACAAAGACAGCCTTAAATGACCCAGAGGTTATTAAGGCGTATATTGGAGGCTAAGAGATGGCATTATTAGAAGTAAAGGACCTACAGGTATATTATGGTGTAATTCAAGCATTGAAAGGAATTAGCTTTGAAGTAAATGAAGGTGAAATCGTCACCTTGATTGGTGCGAATGGTGCTGGGAAAACCACTACCATGCAAAGCATTATCGGACTGATTCCTTCCAGACATGGAAGTGTTACATTTGACGGACAGGATATTACGAAAATGCCATGTCACAAAATTGTTCATGCCGGTCTTACACAGGTTCCGGAAGGCAGAAGAATCTTCCAAGAATTGACAGTATATGAGAATCTGTTGATGGGTGGTTTTTCACAGAAAGATCAGTCCTTGTTAAAGAAGGATATTGAAAATATTTACGAACGTTTTCCGAGACTTGCAGAAAGAAAGAACCAGATTGCAGGAACGCTCTCCGGTGGTGAGCAACAGATGCTGGCAATCGGTAGAGCCATGATGAGCCGTCCAAAACTATTACTATTGGATGAGCCTTCTATGGGATTGTCGCCGCTTTTGGTTGATCAAGTGTTTGAGATTATCAAACAACTACGCGATGATGGAACAACCATTTTACTTGTGGAACAGAACGCAGGTAAATCTCTTGCAATCTCAGACAGAGCGTATGTGCTTGAACTTGGTGAAATCGTTCTTAGCGGAACGGGCGCTGAGCTGGCTGCAAGTGATGAAGTCAAAAAAGCATACCTTGGAGGTTAGGGAAAATATAAAAAATCACTGTTTTTTGAAAAAACAGTGATTTTTTGTTTGGAAAGGTGTATAAAATCACTAAATCTGTGAAAAAAGGAGATTATTCCGAGGATATTACTGTTTTCATAAAAACATGTTGACAAGTGCTAAAAACTTACCTATAATAGGGTTACGCAATGCGTGGTCGGTCTGGAGACCTTAAATCCATTCGAGTGTAGAGATAACTACTAAAAATCATTAGAGGGGTGATGAAAGTCATTCCTCTTTCTATCATCGTGATGGCGGTTCGCCGATATTTTCTTGTTTAAACAATTGAATATGACAGTAGCGAGAGGATTGTATTGGGCTTGACATTTTATTTGAGGTTTAATAATATGAAAGGAGAGATGAAAATGCAGTCGGAATTACAGGAAGTGCAACGATATGGAAGGAATAAGAATACGACTGTCAACCATTCTTATATTAATAGTGGTGAATATCGTAATAAATTCGATAGGATTTCAAATGACAAAGCACTTAATCGAAAAGTATATCAACTTACAAAAAGAATGCTTGAACATCGAAGTGGAACACTATTTGAAGATATGTATTGGCTTGATATTGATACATTAGAAGTGATTGCTTCGGAAACAGAGCAAAAGTCAGAAAGCAGAATTAAATATTCCAGGGCAACTAAGAAAGCAATAGCAGAAAATGAAAATTTATTGGTTATACATACGCATCCCAATAGTATGCCACCAAGTATTAATGATTTTAATTCTGCATTAAAAAATAAGTATAGACTATGTATTGTATGTTGCCATGATGGGAAAATATTTATGTATCATTCTAAAAAACATGTAGTAGAATTATTAAATAGAGGTACTATAGCTAAATATAAGAAAATGGGCTATGGTGATTATGAATCTCAAATATTGGCATTAAAAGAGTTGCAGAACAATGGAGAAATTTCTTTCAAGGAGGTATGATTATGCGAACATATGAAAAAGACACTGAAATAAAAATTCCAAATTGGTATTTAAAATTACCACAAAAAACGTTAAATCATATTAGCGATATAGGTCTTGCAATAAACCGTTTATTGCCACAAATACGTAAGAAGAGCAAAAAAAAGACTACAACTAAAAGAAATGTTACGTTTTACTTATAAGGAAGTTAAAAAAATCCCGACTACTCAGTCCTGGCGAATGAACTAGGCCATTATGAGAGCGGGATTTATTTATTTTTTTACCGCACCATCACTCGTAGGAGCTGTAAATATGGTTCGATATTTCTTCGGCGTTGAATTCTTATATTTTCGAAATACTTTTGCAAAATATGCGCTGTCATTAAATCCACATTTATATGCCACTTCTGTAACCGGGTAATCAGAATTAATTAAAAATAAACATGCTCTTTCGATTCGGTAAGCGTTCAGATAATCAATTGGAGTCTGCCTGAAGAAGTCATGGAACAATACCGAGAAGTGACTCGTTGACATTCCGGAAACCTGGGCCATGTCTGCCAAGGATCAATATCATCAGATACAGAAACCGATGGAAAGTCTGTCTATACCTATATTAATGGTGAACTAATTGATTCACGTAATTATCAGGGAGGCACTCCATCAACAACCGATAGAGTGTTCCAAAGTATTGGAGATGTCATATTAGAGGCAGGAAAAACATATACAGTTAAAATCGCAGATAATGCCAGTGATAATGCGCTTAATATTGAACGATTAGTATTAACATATGTTCGTGATATTTCAGATGTTGACCCTTATAAGATTAATATACCGGCAACATCTTTTAATGAAAGCAATCTGACTGGAGATTCTAAAGCCGAAGGTTCATCTGTTGTTATTGCAAATGATGCTTCCTACGTGCAATATAATATAGATGTTCCAGCAGGTAATTATGCGTTCTCTATTAGATATTCACGAAATGCAAACTCGAAATTGGGACTTATTGTTAACGGAGAAGCGATTGGAAACTATGCATTGTCACCGGTTTCTTCGTATACCACAAAGACCTTGGGAATTGTGAGTTTAAACGAAGGTGTTAACAGTATTCGCATAAAGAGAAGTAGCAACTATTTCTACTTTACCTATATTCAATTAGAGAAAATAGAGACTCCGGTATCTGAGTTGTATAACGGAGAATATATTATAACCGGAGAAAATATGGCCCAGGAATTTACAGGAGTAGCAGGTGATTAAAGGAATTGGATGATTATGCGGATGCATTGGGAATCGAAATGATTCCCTGCATCCAGACCTTGGGGCACTTGTTTGCGGCATTGAAGTGGGATGCATGCAGTACTTTGCGGGATACTGATGACATCTTATTAGTAGACGACGAACAGACTTATCAGTTTATTGAAGATATGATATATGCCGCGTCGAAACCATTCCGAAGCAAAAAGATTCATATTGGTATGGATGAAGCATATGGCATTGGTTTGGGAAGTTATTTGAGCAAGCATGGTTATCGCCCAACTTTTGATTTGATGTGTGAGCATTTGGAACGTGTAAAAGGAATTGCCGCTAAATACGATTTAGAGCCAATTATCTGGAGTGACATGTTCTTTCAAGCAGCATCTTCTCAGCATAGTTATTATGATACTGAAGTTGTTTTTACAGAAGAACTTGTTGAGAAAGTACCAAAAGACGTGATGTTAGCCTATTGGGATTATCAGCATGAGTCACAGGAGCACTATGAAAAGATGATACAAAAGCATCGTGGATTAGGGAATGATTTACTGTTTGCAGGTGCAGTGCTTACATGGATTGGAATGGCAGTCAATTATGATATTACCTTTGTTGCAGCAACGGCTGCGCTGAGGGCGTGTAAAGCTCAGAAGGTAGACAAGGTCATCGCTACCATGTGGGGTGATGATGGTGCAGAAACAAATTATTTCTCCGCATTGTTAGGCTTACAGTTATATGCAGAATACGCATATCAAAGCGAAGAAGTAACAGATGAATTACTGGCAAAACGTTTCATGGCGTGTACCGGTGAGTCTATGGGAGATTTTCTGGCAATTAGCAAGTTAGATTGTATTGCGACACATGAGGGAGAGAAAGTGACAGATACTTCGAATCCTTCCAAATATTTATTATTCCAGGATGTTCTGATTGGATTGTTTGACCGTCATGTGGAACATGTAGATATCGCAGCATATTATACAGAAATTGCTGAAGAACTTAAAACGGCAAGAGAACGAGCAGGAGAATTTCAGTTTGTTTTCGATGTTCCATTGGCATTGGCAAATGCCTTGAAAGTCAAAAGCGATATAGGCGTAAGGGTTACAAAGGCATACAGAGGAAAGGACTTAAAGACCCTTCAAAGATGTGTGGATGTAGAAATTCCGAAGATTCAAGAATTAGTTCTTGAATTGCGAGATACACATCGCACGCAATGGCTAAAGACATATAAGCCATTTGGCTGGGAGGTATTGGATATCCGATACGGTGGCGTGGTTTCAAGATTAGATACAGCAATCTATCGTTTAAAACAGTATCTAAATGGAGAAATTGCAGAGATACCGGAATTGGAAGAGCGACGCTTGGGATTCGACATGGAGTCACGTCCTGAAGGCGCGGGATTCGGTAGAGGAAATACCTACAACCGAATAGTAACTGCGTGCCCAATGGGATTACATAAGTAAAGACGGAGGTAAATTTAAATGAGTAAGATTATAACGGTAGTTTTAATCGGAGCTGGTAACAGAGGCGAGAGTTATACAGACATTATGGCAAAGTTTCCAGAGAAGTATAAAGTAGTCGCAGTGGCAGAGCCGATAGACAGTCGTAGAAATTATATTAAAGAGAAACACGGGCTATCAGAGGATATGTGTTTTGAAGATGGGGATTCCCTGTTTGCACTTGGAAAAGTAGCTGATTTGGCTATTGTATCCACACAGGACAGATTACATTTTGAACCAGCAATGAAGGCCATTTCCCTTGGTTATGATTTGCTGTTAGAGAAACCAGTTTCACCAGAACCAGAAGAGTGTCGCAAAATTGCATTGCATGCAAAAGAGATGAATGTACGTGTTGTAGTATGTCACGTACTTCGTTATACACCGCTTTTTACAACCATTAAAAAGATTATTGAAGAAGGACAAATAGGGGATATTGTTTCCATTAATCATGAAGAATGTGTGGGACATATTCATTATAGTCACAGCTTCTGTCGAGGAAGCTGGGGGAATGCTGAACGTTCCGCTTGCATGCTGCTGGCGAAATCTTGTCATGACTTAGATTTATTGCAATGGCTTCTAGGTAAAAAATGCAAAAAGATTCAATCATTTGGTTCTCTAACTCATTTTTGTGAGGATTACGCACCAAAAGGCGCCCCTGATTATTGTATTGAAGGATGTCCGCACGGAGAAACGTGTCCGTATAATGCAGTAAATCTTTACGTGAAAGATGATGATTTGCTTCTTAGAGAATTAGCTACTAGGGAAGTAAATCCAAGTGTAGAAATGGCAGAACACACAATTAGAACTACACAGTATGGAAAATGTGTTTACAAATGTGACAATAATGTTGTGGATCATCAGACAGTGAACATGCTATTTGAAGGAAATACCACAGTTACTTTTACAATGGCTGGTCTTAGTGAAGCAGGAAGATATATTCACATTATGGGAACAAAAGGAACATTGCGTGCTGCTTTGGCAGGCGATGTACCAATTAAAATATATAATTTTGAGACACGTGCTGCGTCAGAAATACCGATGAGTGGACGTGACGGTGTGGCATTCGGACATGGTGGCGGAGATGGTGGAATTATTGAAACACTTTATGATTATTTGACAGGTGCTAGTCAAAGTAGTTCCATTTCCGATATCGGAGTTTGTCTATCAGGGGATATTGATAAACTGAGCAAGAGGATGATTTCATGTGGATCAAACTTGGAGGAATGAAGCTTGCGGTGGAAGCACCGCAGTATGCTCCTCTGACAGATGAGGAATTGCAACAGACGGAGAAAATAGTAGAACTATTAAAGGATAAATTTCCGGCTGGTTACGGAAAACGGGATAATGCCTTTGCATTCGTAGAAGATTTTCAAGTGCCAGTATCTGATTCGGAGGTCGGAAAATCTTCTAATAAGACAGAGAATCTTCGCATGATTTATCCGTATTTTGCCTTGTGTGGAGATGCTTTGATTGACGAAAGCATTGATCCATTTCCAGAACGGATTTTGAAAGAATATGCAGATGCAGGTATCAATGGTATCTGGATGCATATGGTGTTATACCAGTTGGTAGAGTTTCCTTTCGAACCGTCCTTGTCAAAGGGATGGGAAAAACGAATTGATTCACTTCGAAAACTGGTTGCAAGAGCGAAGAAATATGGAATTGGTATTTATCCATATTTAAATGAGCCAAGAGCCATGGCGGATGCATTTTTTCAAAAGTACCCGGAACTACGGGGACAAGCGGAAGGTGAGTTCTATGCAATGTGTACCTCTACAATGGAAGTTCAGAACTATCTCTATCAGTCTGTGAGGACATTGTTTGAGATGGTTCCGGATTTAGCAGGATTCTTTACCATTACCATGTCGGAGAACTTAACAAACTGTTATTCTCGTTTGGAAGGAGAAATGACCTGTCCGCGTTGTAAGAATAGAAAGCTATGGGAAGTGGTTGCAGAGGTCAACAATCTTATGGCAAAGGGTGCACACGATGCGAATCCAAATGCGAAAGTGATTTCTTGGGCTTGGGGCTGGTCGGATGAATGGGCTGAGAAAGTAATTCCACTTTTGACAGAAGGTCAGATTCTACAATGTACCAGTGAGGAAGCCATGAAGTTCTGTATCGGTGGCGTGGAAGGTCAGGTTCTTGATTACACCATGTCCTTATGTGGACCTGGTGAGAAGGCTAAGAAGATGTGGAAGGTTGCCAGAGAGCACGGTATGCAAATGTCTGCGAAGGTGCAGATGAACAATACATGGGAGATGTCGGTTGTTCCGTATATCCCGGTGTTTGATAAAGTGGCAACGCATATTGCACAATTGAAAGAACAGGGCATTCAGCACTTGCAGGTAAGTTGGACATTAGGCGGTTGTCCAAGCCCGAATCTTCGATTGGCATCATGGCTGATGGAAGATAAAGGGACGCTGAAAGAGTTTTTGGTAGATTGGTTGGGTGCGGATCTTGCAGACGGTGTTTTCGCAGCGCAGCAGAAGTTAAGTGATGCATTCTCACATTATCCATTTTATATAGGAACATTATATTATGGACCACAAAATTTTGGACCGATGGCACCATTCTTCTTAGAAAAGACAGGTTATCGTGCAAGTATGGTTGGTTTTCCATACGACGATATAGAATGGTGGTCAGGGATTTATCCGGCGGATGTGTATGAGAATGAATACCGACAGTTAGTGGAAGGCTGGCGAGAAGGACTCGTCGATTTGCTTGTTTATGAAGGAAAGAATAAGGAATTGGACGAAATGATTTTGATGGCACAGGCTGTTCTTTGTCAGTATGAAAGTGCTTATCATCATATTCAGTTTGTGAATCGCCGTGATACCATGTTGGGAGACGCTGCTGTTTCAGCGGAAGAGAAGGTGGCGTTGCAAGGCCAAATGCTTCGTATTGTGCGTGAAGAGATGGAGACAGTGCAGACGCTAATTGATTTGAGACTTCAAGATTCTCGTATTGGATTTGAGTCTAGTAATCACTATTTCTATACCTTGCAGGATTTGAAAGAGAAGATGATAAATCTTGCTTATTGTGAAGAAAGATTAAAGTAGAGGGAACGATTATGTACACAATCAAAGCAAAACCAATTACAGCAGAAGAATTTAAACCATACGGCACTTTTGCCAGTATGTTGAATCCAACTGGTCCAAGTCTGGGTGACTTCTATAATGACCAGGTGGAGTTTCCGGTTTCAGGGAATTTGCCAATTGCATTTTCACCACTTGTGGTTCATAAAGGGGAAATGCTAGTGACGCAGGCAGAGTATCATGACACAACATGTGAAGGTGTATTGCCTTTGGATGATGATGTGGTATTGCATGTAGCTCCGGCTACAAAAGAGCCGGTTCCGGAACGTACAGAAGCGTTTATTGTACCAAAGGGAACCATGGTAAAATTAAATGTGGGTGTGTGGCACTTGGCTGCCATGCCAATCCATTTAGATACGGCACATGTTATGATTACATTGCCGGAGAGAATTTATAAAACAGATTGCGTTGTGGTGGATTATCAGCCGGAGCAATATGTGAAGATTGAGTTGTAGAAAATGCGGTGCAGGGGCATATCAAGTGCTCTTGCACCGTTGCTTTTTAGTTGACATATCGGATTAAGTTCATCATAGATTAAGATAAAAACAACTTGACGTTGTTGTCATGATAGGAGTATAATTCAAAGCACATCACTTGAAGGAGTTTTTAAAATCAATTATTCAATATCTTTTAAGACAAATCGAATTTTTCAAGGCGAATCAGCCAAAGGAATTCAATCAAACAATTAAATATTAGGAGGATAAATCATGCAGAAGGTGGCATATATTGAAGATATTATCTTTATGAACAAACAAAATATACCATGGGCAGAAGTGGAGTCATATTTAAAACAATACGTTGGGCAGAAATATATTGTTGAGGAAACACAAGATGTGATTCATATTGGTACGGATTTCCCAGAGGAATTCTCGGAGTCAAGATATACGAAAACTCTAAGAGGTAGTATATCGAAGGCGAAAGCAAATGCAGCACAAGTAATTGGAAAAATGATTGTAATTGCAACAAATAAAAGATGGATAGAGAATAAAAATGAAAAACATAAAAAAGATGCAAAACAAGGGTGGTATAGGTATGATTCGTATTTTGCCATGCCTGTTCAAGGGAGTAACGAAAAAGAAAGTAGAGTTAATATATACAAAGCGACATTGGTAATCAGAAATTCTTTAAAGGGTTTATTTTTGTATGACATTATAAACATAAAAAAAGAAGCGAGTAAGCCGCTTAAGTCATAAGACCGTACGGTAGAAAACCGCTCCCATTAATAATATACAAGAGTCGTTTCAAATTGTCAATAATTTTTTGAATGACAAAGTTTAGAATTTTTGTTTAGGTCAAATGAAAACCGTTATGATTACATTGCCGGAGAGAATTTATAAGACAGATTGCGTAGTGGTGGATTATCAGCCGGAGCAATATGTGAAGATTGAGTTGCAGAAAATGCGGTGCAGGAGAGTGTGTTCTCCTGCACCGTATATCTTTTAGTGATTATTTATAAATCTTTTTATTCTCGTGTTTTGGCTCAGATGTTAACTGAATTCCCAAACGTTTAAATACTTTAATATCAACAGTAGACAACATAACTGACGAATGAGCCTGACAGCATTTCAGTTTCGGAATCTGCTCCAAAGCGAGCTGTGCATTCTTGTCAGTTGCCGCACACATGGAGAGTGCAATTAATACCTCGTCTGTATGGAGTCTTGGATTCTTGCTTCCTAAATATTCGGTCTTTAATTTCTGAATCGGTTCAATAACCGTTGGAGAGATCAAGTGAAGTTCGTCGTCTAAGCCGGCTAATGTTTTCAGTGCATTCAATAGTAATGCAGAGGATGCGCCGAGAAGAGGCGTTGTCTTTCCCGTAATAATTGTGCCGTCCTCCAGCTCCAGTGCAGCAGCAGGAGCCTTGGTCTGCTTCGCACGGTTTAAAGCAGCTTGTACCACTTTTCGTTCATCGATTGTGATGTGAGCCTGGTTCATCAAGAGCTTGAGCTTGAATACTTCCTCCTCATCAGAGGTTCCTTCAACAAGTCCCTTTAAAGCCGCATAATATCTACGGATAATTTCTTGATTTGATGCCTCGCGACAGACTGCATCATCGCTAATACAGTTCCCTGCCATGTTAACGCCCATATCTGTTGGCGATTTGTATGGGTTTTCACCGTAGATTCGTTCGAAAATCGCATCTAACACAGGGAAAATCTCAACATCACGATTATAGTTTACGGTTGTAACACCATATGCATCCAAATGGAACGGGTCGATCATATTGACGTCATTTAAGTCAGCGGTAGCAGCCTCGTATGCAAGGTTTACCGGATGCTTCAGTGGGATATTCCAGATTGGGAATGTCTCGAACTTGGCATATCCTGCACGAATACCACGCTTGTGTTCGTGGTATAATTGTGAGAGACAGGTTGCCATTTTCCCACTGCCAGGACCAGGAGCTGTAATAATAACAAGTGGTCTGGTTGTTTCAATATAATCATTCTTTCCATATCCCTCGTCGCTGACAATGAGAGGAATGTTGGAAGGATAACCTTCAATGTTATAATGCGTATATACTTTGATATTCAATTTCTCCAGCTTAGTTTTAAAGTGGTCTGCACTTGCCTGTCCGGAATATTGCGTGATGACTACACTGCCCACATATAGATTCTGTCCTTTGAAGGCTTCCATTAATCTTAACACGTCTGTATCGTAGGTGATTCCAAGGTCACCGCGCACCTTATTCTTTTCAATATCAACTGCACTGATTACAATTACAATTTCTGCTTGGTCAGAGAGCTGCATCAGTAATTTTAATTTACTGTCAGGAGCAAATCCCGGAAGTACTCTCGAAGCATGATAGTCGTCAAATAATTTACCACCAAACTCTAGGTATAGCTTGTTGTCAAAGTGGCTGATTCTTTCGCGAATATGCTCAGATTGCATTTGCAAATACTTTTCATTATCAAATCCAATTTTCATAAAATGGTTCTTCCTTATACATGATTTTAAACTACCTATTTAGTATACTACAAACTATACAGGTTTATCTAGTCCCAATCAGAGGAAAATTTACAAAACTTTCACAATGTTTTGGTTGATTTATAAAAGGGTAATCTTTATAATAAAGAAGTATTGTATTTAGGAGGATAAAAATGGAACATAACCAGAATAATAATAAAAACAAAAACCAGAATAATGACAAGCGTGGCTGGATTTTGGTAATTGCAACGACGCTACTTACAGGATTCATATTTTTGAGTTTCTTTAATATGGTAGACAGTGCAAAGACCGAAGAGATTACTTATAGCGAGTTTATCGCAATGGTAGAGGATGGTAGGGTCGAGAAAGTTGAAATTGGAAGTGACAGACTGATAATTACTCCAAAAGTAGATGCATCCCAGAATGGATGGGCGCAGTTTTTCCCAAGTACTCAGATTACGTATTATACCGGACTTGGTGAGGGCGAGCTTCTGGAACAGCGACTGGACGAAGCGAAGGTGAATTATTCATACAAGCTTCCGAATACGGGAGCAGCTTTGTTTTGGAACATTATGCTGACAATTCTTCCATTTGTATTGTTGTTTGTATTCTTTAGTTTTATGATGAAGAAAATGTCAAAGGGTGGCGGAATTATGGGCATTGGAAAAAGCAATGCCAAAATGTATGTTGAAAAACAGACAGGTGTAACATTTAAGGATGTTGCCGGACAGGATGAAGCAAAGGAATCCTTGCAGGAAGTTGTAGATTTCTTGCATAATCCTAAGAAGTATACGGAGATAGGTGCGAAGCTGCCAAAGGGTGCATTGCTTGTTGGGCCTCCGGGAACCGGAAAAACATTGCTTGCCAAGGCAGTTGCAGGTGAAGCAAAGGTGCCGTTCTTCTCGGTATCGGGGTCTGAATTTGTGGAAATGTATGTGGGTGTCGGTGCATCCAGAGTGCGTGACTTATTTAAACAGGCACAAGCCACGGCACCATGTATTGTTTTCATTGATGAGATTGATGCAATCGGAAAGAGCCGTGACAATGCACTGGGAAGTAATGATGAGCGCGAACAGACATTGAACCAGATTCTTTCGGAAATGGATGGATTTGATACGGAAAAAGGTTTGTTGCTTTTAGCGGCAACTAATAGACCGGAGGTGCTGGACCCGGCATTGCTTCGTCCGGGACGCTTTGACAGACGTATTATTGTAGATAAACCGGATTTAAAAGGTCGTATTGACACATTGAAGGTACATTCAAAGGATGTAAAAATGGATGAGACAGTGGATTTGGAAGCAATTGCTCTTGCAACTTCCGGAGCAGTTGGATCTGACCTGGCAAATATGATTAATGAAGCTGCAATTAATGCCGTAAAACATGGAAGAAGAGTGGTATCCCAATCCGATTTATTCGAAGCAGTTGAAGTAGTTTTAGTTGGTAAGGAAAAGAAGGACCGCATTATGAATGCAGAAGAACGTCGTATTGTTTCTTATCATGAAGTTGGTCATGCACTTGTCAGCGCACTGCAGAAGGATGCAGAACCGGTACAAAAGATTACCATTGTACCAAGAACCATGGGAGCCCTTGGATATGTGATGCAGACACCTGAGGAAGAAAAGTATTTGAATACAAAAGCAGAATTAGAGGCTATGCTTACCGGATTACTTGCCGGACGTGCTGCTGAGGAGCTTGTATTTGATACGGTCACAACGGGAGCATCTAATGATATTGAACGTGCTACAAAGATTGCGAGAGCGATGGTTACACAGTATGGTATGTCAGAGCACTTTGGCTTGATGGGATTAGAGTCTGTGGAACACCGTTACTTAGACGGAAGAGCTGTGATGAACTGTGGTGAAGCTACGGCTGCTGAGATTGACCAGGAAGTAATGCGTATGTTGAAGAATGCATACGAAGAAGCGAAGAGATTATTGTCAGAAAATCGAGAAGCACTTGATAAGATTGCAGCTTTCCTTATTGAGAAAGAAACAATTACAGGTAAAGAATTTATGGACATCTTCCATGAGGTGACGAAAGTGCAAGATAAGGCAGGAGAAACTCTTGCAGAAGAGTATTTTGAAGAATAGAGGTAACAAAGGAGTTTGGATATCAATGTTAAATCCGAACTCCTTTTTTAACTCTTTGTCATAGATAATACAAATTGCAGATTTCTATATTTTTGTTTATAATGATTACATTAATAGAAAAAGAGGAAATTCTATGTTTCATATTGAAGAGGAATTGAAGAAATTACCGTCTAAGCCGGGCGTGTATTTAATGCATGGCGAAAAAGATGAGATTATATATGTTGGAAAAGCAATTAACCTAAAGAACCGTGTGCGTCAGTATTTCCAAGCAAGCCGAAACAAAGGCGCGAAGATTGAGCAGATGGTGACCCATATTCAGCGTTTTGAATATATTGTCACGGACTCGGAATTGGAAGCACTGGTTTTAGAGTGTAATCTGATTAAAGAGCACAGACCGAAGTATAATACCATGCTAATGGATGACAAAGGATATCCGTTTATCAAGGTAACTGTAAACGAAGCATATCCGCGCGTGATGCTAGCCCGCACTATGCAGAAGGATAAGGCGAAATATTTTGGCCCGTTTACAAGCGCTGCTGCGGTGAAGGATACGATTGAATTGATTCGAAAGTTATATCACATACGAAATTGTAACCGGAATCTTCCGAAAGATATGGGCAAAGAACGCCCGTGTCTAAACTACCATATCAAGCAATGTCATGCACCGTGCCAGGGATATATTTCCCAGGAGGAGTATGGGAAGTCTATTGACGACGTAATTCGCTTCCTAAATGGGCATTACGATGGAATTATAAAGGACTTGGAGGCTGGTATGAAGGAAGCCTCAGAAAACATGGAGTTTGAAAAGGCCATTGAGTACCGGGAACTTCTACAGAGTGTGAAGCGGACTGCGGAAAAGCAGAAGATTACGGATAGCAGAGGCGAGGATAAGGACCGGGATATTTTGGCAGTTGCTAAGGATGATGAGGATGCGGTTGTACAGGTATTCTTCATTCGAGGAGGACGCTTAATTGGACGTGACCATTTCTTCCTTAGAAATGCAGCAGAAAGCACGGAGAGTGAATTGCTTACCAGTTTTATTAAGCAGTTTTATGCGGGGACTCCATTTATTCCGGCTGAGCTGATGCTTCAGGAGGAATTGGAGGAAAGTGAATTACTGGAGCAATGGCTGACAAAGAAGAGAGAACATCGTGTGCACATCAAGGTTCCGAAAAAAGGTGAAAAGGAAAAACTTGTGGAATTGGCAAGAAAGAATGCACATCTTGTTCTTAGCACGGACAAGGAACGCTTGAAACGTGAGGAAGGACGTACTATTGGGGCTGTAAAAGAAATTGAAAAATTACTTGGTCTTTCCGGCATTGTGCGCATGGAAGCTTTCGATATATCTAACACAAGTGGTTTCGCATCCGTTGGTTCTATGATTGTTTATGAAAAAGGAAAACCGAAACGTTCTGATTACAGAAAGTTTAAGATTAAGAGTGTGCAGGGGCCAGATGATTACGCAAGTATGGAGGAAGTACTTACCAGACGTTTTAAACATGGTTTAGATGAAATGGAAGAGGGAAAGGAACTCGGAAGTTTCTCGGCTTTCCCGGACTTGATATTGATGGATGGTGGAAAAGGACAGGTGAACATAGCACTTGAAGTACTCGAAAAATTACGAATAGATATTCCGGTTTGTGGTATGGTGAAGGATGATAATCACCGCACAAGGGGATTATATTACAATAATATTGAGATACCAATCGAGCGTAATTCAGAAGGCTTTAAACTGATTACACGTATTCAGGATGAAGCCCATAGATTTGCAATCGAATTTCATCGAAAGCTACGAAGCCAGGGACAGGTGCATTCCGTACTGGACGATATCAATGGAATCGGACCGGCACGAAGAAAGGCTTTGATGAAATATTTTATGAGTATTGAAGCACTGAAAAACGCCAGCGTGGAAGAATTGAAAAAAGTTCCATCAATGAACGAAAAATCTGCAATAGAAGTGTACAAATTTTTCCATTAATGGTAAACTGTATTCAGGTGTTTTACAGTAATAAAGTAGGAGGACAAGATATGCCAGGTGTAAAACTTACAGAATTAATCGAAAAAATGGATTTAAAAAATCTGACTCCTGATATTGATTTGACAGGGAAATATATTACGGTTCCGGATATCAACCGTCCGGCATTGCAGTTAACCGGATACTTTGATCATTTTGATTCCGTGCGTGTGCAGATTATAGGTTACGTAGAATATACGTATTTACAAACCTTAACAGCGAAAGCAAAGAAGCAGGTTTATACGCAACTCCTTTCCTATGGAGTTCCATGTTTAATTTATACCACAGAGATTCGACCGGATGAGGAAATGTTGAAACAGGCGAATGAGACCAATACGCCGATTTTTGCAACGGATAAAAAAACATCGCCATTCCAAGCGGAAGTGATTCGTTGGCTAAATGTACAGCTTGCTCCATGCATTTCCATTCATGGTGTTTTAGTGGATGTTTATGGTGTGGGTGTATTGATACGTGGAGAAAGCGGTATCGGTAAGAGTGAGGCAGCGCTTGAATTAATTAAACGTGGTCATCGCTTGGTGGCAGATGATGCAGTAGAGATACGAAAAGTCAGCGATGATACCTTGGTAGGAAGTGCGCCAGTTATTACAAAGCATTTAATTGAGTTACGAGGTATCGGTATTGTGGACGTGAAGTCATTGTTTGGTGTTCAAAGTGTAAGAGAGACCCAGAACATTGATTTGGTTATCACCTTGGAAGAGTGGGATAAGAAGAAGGAATATGACCGCTTGGGCTTAGAAGAGGAATATACAGAGTTCCTTGGTAATAAAGTGCAGTGTCATACAATTCCAATTCGCCCAGGGCGAAGTTTGGCGGTTATCGTGGAATCCACAGCTATTAACCATAGACAAAAACAGATGGGATACAATGCGGCACAAGAATTGTATAGAAGATTACAAGAAAATTTGGTACAAAAGAACAGGGAGGACTAGAAATGGAAAACAAATATTGTTATGGAATTGATATTGGAGGAACTACCGTAAAGATTGGTCTGTTCCAAACAGATGGAACATTACTTGAAAAATGGGAAATTGTAACAAGGACAGCAAATGGCGGCGAAGCAATCTTGCCGGATATTGCAGAATCTGTTCTAAGCAAATTAAATGAAAAAGGAATCCAAAAAGAAGACGTGATTGGTCTTGGGGTTGGTGTTCCGGCGGCAACGAAAGATGGAATTGTAAATAGTACTTCCAATATTGGTTGGGGTTACAAAAATGTAAAGAAAGAGTTAGAGGAACTTACTGGATACCGCGTGAATGTAGGAAATGATGCAAATGTTGCAGCCCTGGGAGAAATGTGGAAAGGTGGCGGGCAAGGCTACCAAAATCAGATTATGGTGACACTCGGAACAGGAGTAGGTGGCGGCATTATTATTGATGGACATATACATACCGGCATTCGTGGAGCCGGTGGCGAAATCGGACATCTTTGCGTGCAAGAGGGTGAAACGGAAGTATGTGGATGTGGTAGAACAGGATGCTTGGAACAATACGCGTCTGCCACAGGAATTGTCCGACTGGCAAAGAGAAGACTGGCTAACAATACAGATGATACAGTGTTAAATGCGGAAGCTGTGACTGCTAAGGATGTGTTTGATGCAGTGAAGGCAGGTGACAAGGTTGCAATGGAAATCGCAGAAGATTTTGGAAAGTATTTGGGGAATGCACTTTCAGAGATTGCAGTTATTCTTGACCCGGAACTTTTCGTAATCGGTGGTGGTGTTTCAAGAGCTGGAGAAGTATTGCTGGATTACATTAAAAAGAATTATATGAAAAAAGCCCTTTGGGATAATGATAAAGTAGAGTTTGCGCTTGCAAAGCTTGGAAATGATGCAGGAATGTATGGGGCTGCGAAATTGGCACTTATGGACAAATAGGGTTTAAATAAAAGATTCTGGAAAGTCTAAACAACTGGTTTCCAGAATCTTTCAATGTTATCTCATACAGAATATAGTCTAAGAACATAGGCTGTTCCAATATACTATGGCGTTGTATTACCTGTATTTGCATTACCACCTGCGTTGTTTGTGCCAGGTGTTGCATCGCCTTCTGCAGGTGTGGTGCCGTGTCCAGGACAGGTCTTACTTGGGCCTGTGCCTTCCGCAAAGTATTCGGAAAATTTCGTACAAGCATCACTGCTTGCCAGCAATCCGGTTTCTTTACAGATTTCTTTTCGTTTTACAGATTCAGGCACCTCAAATTTCACAGATTCATATTTCATTTTGTCATGAATACGTTGCATGACTTTTTTCCAAATTACTTTATGATAACTACTTGAACCTTCAATTTCCTGATTGTCATCATATCCACTCCAAACGGAGGCCGTTAGGTAAGGTGTGTATCCGGAAAACCATAAGTCACGTGTGTCAGTTGTAGTACCTGTTTTTCCGGCTGCAACATAGCCCGATAATTTGGCTGCTGTACCGGTACCTTTAGAAACAACGTCCTGCATTGCACTTGTAATCAAGTATGCAGTTGAATCTTTCATTGCTGTGTGAGTAGCAGGAGTATTCTCAAATAATAAATTTCCAAGGTTGTCGTAAATCTGCGTATAGAGAATTGGTTCTGTATAAGTTCCCGCATTTGCAATGGCTGCATAAGCTGCGGTCAACTCGATGTTGTATACGCCGTCTGTAATTCCGCCGAGAGCAGTAGCTTCGCCGGCATCGTTGACAGGGTCTAAGGTAGTAAAACCAAAGTTTTCGGTAAGATACTGCATTCCAACACTTGGAGTGAGTTCCTGATATTTTCTTACGGTACAGACGTTGGCAGATTCTTGAATACAATAGCGGATTGTTAAAGGTCCTTTGTATCCACCCCACCAGTTCTTTACCGGTTTCTTTTCGCCGGTGGTGTAATTTAGCGGTGCATCCTTAATGGTTGTTGACAGTGTGTCCCCATTCATGTCTAAAGCAGGTACATAAGTGGAAAGTACCTTAAAGGTAGAACCTGGTTGTCTGCCGGATTGAGTGGCACGGTTCAAACTCATGTTGGAGGTTTTCTCCCCACGTCCACCTACCATTGCTTTTACATACCCGGTGTATTGGTCTATGATTACAATGGTTGCTTGTGGCTGAGGCGCAAGCTTAATGTTGGTAAATACGGTATCCGTATCGCTCTTCTTTAAGGTCTCAATATACTGGTCAATCATGGCATTGGCTTTTTCTTCAGAAGGGAAGGTAACACCTAATGGGCCGTATTTTTCGCCATATAGATTTTTTACATATTTTCCAAAAGTATTGTGATCGTAATGTTTTTGTGTGCCGTCTTCGTGAGCAATTGAAATTGCACCACTTACAGTCCAGTCGATGGAAGACGGATAGTTCGACGCGCGGTTCAATTCTTCATCGCAAATTTGTTGCATGGTTAAATCTTGTGTTGTAATAATTTTCAAACCGCCTCTATATAAAGCGTTATATGCCTGGTCTTCTGTGTATCCTAACTTGTTCACAAGGTCTTTTTGCACTTCCTTTGCAACTTCGTCTAGGAAGTAAGAGTTTACAGTAATACTTTCCTTATACTCTGCATTTGCAGTCTGGATTCTTTTGTAAATGTCTTCTGTATCTTTTAAAGCAATATCATATTCTTCCTGTGAAATTTTTTCCTGCTCCAGCATATCCTTCAAAACTTTTTCGCGACGCTTTTGATTAGCGTCCGGATTTGTGATTGGATTATAGCCAGTCGGACTTTTCGTAATGGCGGCAATTGCAGCACATTCTGACAAGGTGAGCTCACTTACATCTTTTCCGAAATAGCGTTTCGCCGCAGCTTGTACACCAAGGGTGTTTTGACCGAGATTAATTGTATTTAAGTAGTTTTCCAGAATCTCCGGTTTATCAACGATTTTTTCAATCTGCACGGCTAAATACAACTCTTGAACTTTACGTTCAATTTTTTGCCATGTGGTTTCCCTACTAAAATTAGGGAAGACACTGTTCTTGATTAACTGCTGTGTAATGGTACTTCCACCCTGAGAAAAATGTCCGGATGTAAGACCCTTTACAAATGCTCTGGTGATACCTTTTACATCGATACCCTTGTGGTCGTAAAAACGAGAGTCCTCTACTGCAATAAATGCATCTTGTAAATATTTTGGGATGTTTTCAAGGGAAGTGTAAACACGGTTTGAACCGGCACTTACAAATGTACCCAAAACAGTTTCCCCGTCATTGGCATATGCAGTTGTTGTATATGCAGAAGGTTTAATGCTATCTTCTGTAATCTGTGGTGTGTCGTCGATTATTTTTTTAAACAACAGTCCGCCACCGGCAAGCCCTAATATTCCAGCTCCAAGGAAGATTAGTAGCAGAACCTTTAGCCAGCGCATTCCTGTTCTTTTTCTCTTCTTAGACATACGTGATTGTAACTTCGAACGTTGCTTAGAAGTATTCTTTCTACCATAATTCATGAGTGTAGCCTCCTTTATTTCGAATGATATTATACCAAACTTACATATTTAAATAAAGGAAAATAGGAAAAATTTAAGAAAATATTGTGAAAACAGCCTCAATACTGTTATAGTAATAGAAAAGTTAAAAAAAGGTGAAGCTTATGTTGAGTCAATATAAAACAGTATATCGTGGCGGCGAGGCAGAAATTATAGAAAAGAAATCCAGATTTATCGCAACGGTTCAGCCGGTAAAAAGCGAAGAAGAAGCGATAACTTTTATAGAGAGTATGAAGAAAAAATATTGGAATGCGACACACAATTGTTCGGCCTATGTGGTTGGAGAGCATTTTCAAATCCAGCGCTGCAGCGATGATGGGGAACCGAGTGGGACAGCAGGGAAACCTATGCTTGATGTGCTGTTGGGAGAAGAAATCCATGATGTGGTTGTAGTAGTGACCAGATATTTTGGTGGAACGCTTCTGGGTACGGGTGGACTTGTGAGAGCATACGCCGGCGCTACGAAGGAAGGACTTGGGGCCAGCAAGGTCATTACAAAAATGCATGGTCAAAAGCTTTCCATACAGACAGATTATACGGGACTTGGAAAGATACAGTATATTCTTGGACAGCGGGGGTTGAACATTTTAAATTCCATTTATACGGACAAGGTGGAATTGGAAGTACTACTTCCGGAGAATGTAATTGGTGAAGTGATGGCTGAGATTCGGGAAGGAACCAATGGCCAGGCGAAGATGGAGTTGCAGGAAGAATGTTACTTTGCTAATATTGATGGGGAAATGCAGATTTTTGAAGACTAGACAAAGGGGAAATGTAGATGAAAACAAAACGTGAAGATGTACGAAATATTGCAATTATTGCCCATGTAGATCATGGAAAAACAACTTTAGTAGATGAACTTTTGAAACAAAGCGGTGTGTTTCGTGAGAATCAAGAGGTGGCAGAGCGTGTTATGGATTCCAATGATATCGAAAGAGAGCGTGGAATTACAATCTTAGCAAAGAATACAGCTGTTTATTATAAGAATACAAAGATTAACATTATTGATACGCCGGGACATGCAGATTTTGGTGGAGAAGTAGAGCGTGTACTCAAGATGGTAAACGGAGTAATTCTGGTGGTGGATGCTTTTGAGGGGGCAATGCCTCAGACCAAGTTTGTATTGAAAAAAGCGCTGGAATTAGATTTGCCGGTTATTGTTTGCATCAATAAAATCGACCGTCCGGAGGCAAGGCCGGATGAAGTGATTGATGAAATTCTGGAGCTATTTATGGATTTGGATGCATCAGATGAGCAATTGGATTGTCCATTCGTATATGCTTCAGCAAAGGCGGGACATGCCATTTTGGATTTAACAGATGAACCGGAAAATATGGTCCCACTTTTTGAGACTATATTGGATTATATTCCGGCACCGGAGGGAGATCCAGAGGCTGACACGCAAGTACTTATTAGTACCATTGATTACAATGAGTATGTGGGCAGAATCGGTATTGGAAAAGTGGATAATGGCACCATCGCTGTTAATAAGGATATGCTTGTGGTAAATGCACATGAACCTGATAAGCAGAAAAAGGTAAAAATTAGCAAACTATATGAGTTTGACGGCTTAAATAAGGTAGAAGTAAAAGAAGCATCCATTGGAGCGATTGTTGCAATTTCCGGAATTGCAGATATTGCGATTGGGGATACACTTTGTTCCCCGGAAAATCCGGTTGCTATTCCATTTCAGAAAATTTCAGAACCGACGATAGCGATGCAATTTATTGTAAATGACAGTCCGTTTGCAGGGCAGGAGGGAAAATATGTTACCTCCCGCCACCTGCGCGACCGTTTGATGCGCGAACTGAACACGGATGTGAGTCTTCGTGTGGAAGAAACCGAAAATGCGGATAGTTTTAAGGTTTCCGGACGCGGAGAGTTACATTTGTCGGTTTTGATTGAAAATATGCGGCGTGAAGGATATGAATTTGCAGTAAGTAAAGCAGAAGTATTATATAAGAAAGATGCAAAGGGGAAATTACTTGAACCTATGGAAACGGCCTATGTGGATGTCCCAGATGAATTTACGGGAACGGTAATTGATAAACTCAGTCAGCGCAAGGGGGAATTGCAAAACATGAGTGCATCCAATGGAAGTACAACAAGATTGGAATTTTCAATACCTGCAAGAGGTCTTATTGGGTATCGTGGCGAATTTATGACGGATACAAAAGGAAATGGTATTTTAAATACGTCCTTTGACGGATATGCTCCATACAAAGGGGATATCCAGTATCGTAAGCAAGGCTCTTTGATAGCATTTGAGACCGGTGAATCTGTAACTTATGGATTATATAGTGCACAGGAGAGAGGCACCCTCTTTATCGGAGCAGGTGAGAAGGTATATGCGGGAATGGTCATTGGTCAAAATGGGAAAACAGATGACATTGAACTCAATGTTTGCAAGACAAAGCATTTGACCAATACACGTGCATCGGGTTCAGATGAGGCACTTCGACTTACCACACCGCGCACACTCAGTCTGGAAGAAGCATTGGATTTTATCGACACAGATGAACTTTTAGAAGTAACACCAAAGTCTCTTCGTATTCGTAAGAAAACGTTAGATGCGCGACTGAGAAAAAGGGAAAAATTCCAGTGACTTCATTGCATGTCCTTTGAATTTTGTGTATAATATAATATATAAATTTCATATAAAGGAGTTGATTGCATGAATTTCATTATTAGTGGAAAAAACATCGACGTAACGGCTGGTTTACGTTCGGCAATTGAGCAAAAATTAGGAAAGCTGGAAAGATATTTCACTCCTGACACCGACATTTTCGTAACTCTTAGTGTGGAAAAGGGACGTCAAAAGATTGAGGTTACAATTCCGGTCATGGGAACCATCATTCGTTCAGAACAAGTAAGTGATGATATGTATGTTTCTATTGATTTAGTGGAAGAGGTAATTGAGCGTCAACTTCGGAAGTTTAAGAATAAGTTGATTGCAAAGCATCAAGAGGGCGGACACTTCAAAGCGGCATTTTCTGAAATGGAAGATGTTGAAAATGAGGACGAGATTAAGATTATCCGTACGAAGAGATTTGGAATCAAGCCAATGTTCCCGGAAGATGCCTGTGTGCAAATGGAACTCCTCGGACATAATTTCTTCGTGTTCTGTAATGCAGAGACAGATGAAGTGAATGTAGTATACAAGAGAAAAGATGGAGCTTACGGTTTGATTGAACCGGAGTTTTAAGATTTTAATTACGGGGCGTGCCGGAGACGGTGCGCTCCGCAAAATTTGTCGAAAAGTTTTTTATACATATTGTTCTAAATGAGAATCTCCCTTCATACACTGTTTATTGAATGAAAAGTACAAGACAGAGGAAGGGAGATTTTAAATTCATGTCAGATAAGATTATCGAAAACAATCAAGTAACTATTATTGGAGAAGTGGCTTCAGAGTTTATCTTTAGCCATGAAGTGTTTGGGGAAGGATTTTACATGGTAGATGTGCTGGTGAAGCGCTTAAGTAATTCCGACGACCGCATTCCACTGATGATTTCAGAACGCCTTATTGACGTTCACCAAAACTACATAGGAGAGTATATTGAGGTAACGGGACAATTTCGC
>JAXJXL010000039.1:0-3420 GCA_036307525.1 Faecalimonas sp. | reverse complement strand
TCAAAAAGGAATAGGATTCCTTGTATTTTGGGCATTTTTTTAAAGTTGTTTATAATAATGCGTAGAAAAGAGGGAGGCTGTGGATAAAACTGCGGAAACTCAAGGTAGCAAAACATTGACGCAAACTCACAAATGAATTATAATATATAAGGTTTTAACGAAGACATTCTGAAGAAAGAGAAAGAGGTTAAACAAATGATTAAAAGTATGACTGGTTTCGGAAGATGCGAAATCACAGATGGGGAACGCAAGTTTACCGTAGAGTTAAAAGGGGTGAATCACAGATATTTAGATGTGAATATCCGTATGCCAAAGAAACTTAATTTCTTTGAGTCATCCATTCGTAACTTGTTAAAGCAGTACGCACAGAGAGGAAAAGTAGACATTTTCATTACTTATGAGGATATGTCGGAAAATCAAGTTTCTTTGAAATACAATCCGACACTTGCACAGGAATATCTTACATATTTCAAACAAATGCAAGACGCATTTGAGTTGGATTATGATATCCGCGTATCTACATTGTCACGCTGTCCGGAAGTATTAACCATGGAAGAGCAGGTAATGGACGAAGAAGAGTTGTGGAATGGATTGGAGAAGGCATTGAAAGGTGCATTCGAGCAATTTCGCGATACAAGAATTGTGGAAGGTGAAAACCTGAAGAAAGATATTGTGGAAAAATTGGACGAGATGCTAGAATTAGTTGGATGCGTGGAAAAACGTTCTCCGGAGATTGTGGCAGAATATCGTGCTAAATTAGAAGCTAAAGTGAAGGAGCTTTTAGAGGATGTACAGATTGATGAAGGAAGACTTGCAACAGAGGTTGTAATCTTCGCAGATAAGATTTGTACCGATGAAGAAACTGTTCGACTTCGAAGCCACATTGAGCAAATGAAAGCCACATTAGGTACAGCGGAAGGAATTGGACGTAAGCTTGATTTTATCGCGCAGGAAATGAACCGTGAAGCCAATACTATTTTATCAAAAGCAAATGATTTGGAAACATCCAACTACGCCATTGATTTAAAAACAGGTATTGAGAAGGTAAGAGAGCAGATACAAAATATTGAGTAACAGTTGAGAGCATCCAGATATGGATGTGAGAAAGAGGCTGCTTGCAGACTGTTTCTCACAAACATGGCTGGGGATGGGCGAAACGCCCATCAAGTCGCAGACAAGTGACACGAAGTGGCAGTTAGCCTTCGGAGAAGGTGGTCTGTGGCCTGATGCTCGTTGTAGAAAGGAAAAAGTATGAAGACAAGAGGAATTCTTATTGTGGTTTCAGGGTTCGCCGGCTCGGGCAAGGGAACTTTGATGAAGGAAATTATGTCGCAATATGATAATTACGCTCTTTCTATTTCAGCTACCACAAGAAAACCGCGTGGTACAGAGGTTGATGGAAAGGAATATTTCTTTAAAACAACAGAAGAATTTGAAAAAATGATTGCACAAGGTGAATTAATAGAGTATGCTAACTACGTGGGTAATTACTACGGTACACCGAAGGCGTATGTTGAGGAACAGCTTGCATCCGGTAAGGATGTTATTTTGGAAATTGAGATACAAGGAGCCTTGAAGGTGAAAGAACAATTTCCGGAAACCTTACTCCTGTTTGTAACACCGCCAAATGCGACGATCTTAAAGGAGCGTTTGATAGGACGTGGAACGGAGACCATGGAGGTTGTGGAGCAGAGAATGCACCGTGCGGCAGAAGAAGCAGAGGGCATTTTGTCATATGACTATATTTTGGTAAATGATGATTTGCAGGAATGTGTGCTTCAGATGCATAATATTATCCAAAGTGAACATTACAGAACATCGAGAAATGTGGTGTTCATCAATCAAATTGAAAAAGAATTAAAAGGGAATGTGAAAGGAGAATAATTTATGTTACATCCATCTTATACAGACTTAATGAAGGTAGTAAACAAAGACGTTGAAGAAGGGGCTACAAAGGTAGTTAACAGCCGTTATTCTATTGTGCTTGCTACTGCAAAAAGAGCAAGACAAATCATCGACGGAGAAGAAGTTTTAGTTCAGGCAAAGGCCGGACAAAAACCACTTTCCATTGCGATTGAAGAAGTAAATCAGGCAAAAATTAAAATTGTCGGTGAAGAAGCTTAATTGTGAAACAAAGAAAGGCAGATGCAGTGCGTATCTGCCTTAATAAATATATAGGAGATGTGAGACAATGAATATTCTATTCGTGTCATTAGGATGTGATAAGAACCTAGTTGACTCAGAGGTAATGTTAGGACTTCTTGCAAGCCACGGACATCAGATGGTGGACAGCGAAGAAGAAGCCGATGTCATTGTTGTGAATACCTGTTGTTTTATCAATGATGCAAAGGAAGAGAGTATTCAGACCATTTTGGAAATGGCCGAGTATAAAAAGGACGGTTCCATTAAAGCCTTGATTGTTACCGGATGCCTGGCACAAAGATACAAACAGGAAATCATGGATGAAATTGAAGAGGTTGACGCAGTATTAGGTACCACATCTTATGATAAAATAGTGGAAGTGATTAACGAGGCCTTGCAAGGGCATAAGAGTCTTGAGTTGACGGACATTGATGTACTCCCAACGGTAGAAAGCAAACGTCTGGTGACAACGGGCGGACATTTTGCTTATTTAAAGATAGCAGAAGGGTGTGATAAGCATTGTACCTACTGCATTATTCCGAAGATAAGAGGGAATTTTAGAAGTGTGCCAATGGAGCGACTGATTCAAGAGGCGAAGGAATTGGTGGAACAGGGCGTGAAAGAACTTATCTTAGTTGCACAGGAAACCACGCTTTATGGAATAGACCTCTATGGCAAAAAATCCTTGCATGTGCTGTTAAAAGAATTATGTAAGATAGGCGGGCTACGATGGATACGTATTTTATACTGTTATCCGGAGGAGATTACAGACGAGCTTATCCAAGTAATCAAAGAGGAAGATAAGATTTGCAACTATTTAGATATTCCAATTCAGCATGCAAGTGATGGGGTTCTAAAACGCATGGGAAGAAGAACATCCAAACAGCAGTTGATTGACACTGTGAAGAAGCTGCGAGAAGAGATTCCGGACATTGCACTTCGTACAACGCTGATTACCGGTTTCCCGGGGGAGACAAAAGAGCAGCACGAAGAGCTGATGGAATTTGTGGATGAAATGGAATTTGACCGGTTAGGGGTATTCACCTACTCACCGGAAGAAGATACACCGGCAGCAACTATGCCGGATCAAATCGAAGAGAGTGTAAAGGAAGACAGGCAGGCAGAACTGATGGAACTGCAACAGGAGATTGCATTTGACTTGGCAGAACGGATGATTGGCAAAGAAGTCATCGTGATGTTTGAAGGAAAGGTAGCCGATGAAAATGTATATGTTGGAAGAACCTATATGGATGCGCCGAATGTTGACGGACTCATCTT
>JAXJXL010000038.1:0-7548 GCA_036307525.1 Faecalimonas sp. | reverse complement strand
TATATACAAAAAACTGATTGAGAGAAGTCGATAGCTTTATTCTCATGATAAAGAATGTTAACCGAATTTGGCAAACCGAGTGTAGAATATCTCGATTAGTCAGGCGGAAATAAAATAAAAAACTGGCGATAGTGCCAGTTTTTTTATGAGAGGAGAAAGGATGTATGTAAACGATTTCTCGTAATTGTTAGGCGAAGTCCAACAGCCGTAAATAAATACTTAAGTCCAGCCACTGTCTTCATTTGATGCTTTCATTATATACAGCAACTGTGATTAAATTATGTCTAGAAAAGGAAAACTTTCTAAATTTTATAAAGAATATCTTGATTAAATATGACAGTTACCTTGTAAATATTAGAGCAGAAACAAAACTTGTGTTTCTGCACATAAAATGATAAAATATATGCAGAAACAGGAGGTGTCTTATGCACAAATTTGATTATTCATTTTTAGATAACGGTTTACTACCAACGGGAATATTAAATCTCACTTCGACCATTAGTGCGCTGAAGGCTCTTGCAACTGAGCGTAGGGATAAAAACTTGCAGATTTATACCCAGCTTGAATCCATTGCGAGAGTTCAGTCTGTTAAGAACTCGAATGCGATTGAAGGCATTGTCACAACAGATGCCAGAATCAAGGAGATTGTAGACGGCAACAGTGCACCGCTGAATCATAATGAAATGGAAATTGCAGGGTACAGGGATGTTCTAGATGAAATCCACAAGCATCATGCGGAATTATCTGTCAGAGAGGACACTATACTTCACATGCATAAGACGATGCTAGATATTGCTAATTATCTGTACGGCGGTCAGTATAAAAAGGATGATAATCTGATTATGGAAGTGGATGCATCCGGAAAGCGAAGAGTGCGGTTTACCCCGGTGGCGGCAAGAGAGACTAAAGACGCCATGGAACAGCTCATGCTTGCTTATATGGAAGCGAGAACAAATTCGAACATCAATCAGCTTTTACTAATACCATGTGTTATTCTAGATTTTTTATGTATACATCCGTTTGATGACGGAAATGGGAGGGTTTCCCGTTTGTTATCTTTGTTGCTTTTATATAAAAACGAATATGACATTTGTAAATATGTTTCTTTCGAAGAGCAGATTAATAATTCCAAAGAGTATTATTATCAGGCACTCTATGAGTCTTCACAGAAATGGCATGAGAACGAAAACAGTTACATTCCTTTTATGGAAAACTTCTTACTCACACTGTATAAATGCTATAAAGAACTGGATCAGCGTTTCTCAGTTATCAACGGAAAACGCTTGAAGAAAAACGAGCGTATTGAACAGACTGTATTAAACAGCGTGCTTCCGGTATCCAAGATGGAAATTTGTGAAATTCTTTCGGATGTGAGTGTCACTACGATAGAAGCGGTACTTGGCAAATTGGTAAAAGAGGGGAAAGTGCAGAAGATAGGGCAGTCAAGGAGTACGAAATATGTAAATGCCAAATATGTAAATTAGTGAACAAATATGAGGCATAAGAGAATATAAAAAATGGAGAAAAAGGTAGGAAATTGATTATGAAGATATTTAAAATTGTTCCGGGAGTGATGTTGTCAGTGGGAGTGGCGCTTCTTGCGTGCTGGCTTGAAAGTTTGCTCCCAATTCATCTGATTGGTTCTGCTGTCATTGCGATGTTTATCGGCATGCTTCTTAATTACTTCTTGAAGGATACCAAGGTGCTTGCATCAGGACTGAAATTTACATCAAAAAAGATATTAAAATTTGCAATTATTTTGCTTGGTTTGTCTCTTAATATTACTACTATTTTGAATGTAGGTAAAATGTCCCTTACTGTCATGATATTTACTTTGCTGACTTGTTTTGGCGGTGGCTACTTTATCGGTAAGGCACTGGGATTAAATTGGAAACTTTCTAATCTGATATCTGCCGGTACAGGCATCTGCGGTGGTTCTGCGATAGCAGCTATTGCACCGACTATTGATGCGGACGATAATGATGTGGCTTACGCTATGTCTGCAACATTTCTTTTCGATATGGCGATGATTGTCCTGTTCCCGATTATGGGAAGAGCACTTGGTATGACTGACCAAGCTTTTGGAATCTGGGCAGGAACGGCGGTAAATGATACCTCGTCCGTTGTTGCTACTGGTTATGCTTTCTCCGAAGGTGCAGGCGATTTCGCAACTATGGTAAAACTTACAAGAACTCTTGCGATTATTCCTACGGTTATTACTTTTGCTTTTGTTCAGCTTCGCTTAAAAAGAAAAGAAGCCCTTGCCAATAGTCAAAACGGTAGTGAACTGAAGGCAAATTTCAGTATTAAAAAAATATTTCCTTGGTTTATTTTAGGTTTTCTTGCAATGTCAATTGTAGCTAGTGTTTTTTCAATTCCGGTGACAGTTGTTTCCGGCACAAAGACGGCAAGTAAATTTCTTATGGTTTGCGCTTTGGCGGCGATAGGGTTAAACACATCCTTTGCAAGCATGAAGAAGGCAGGTATCCGACCTATGATTCATGGTTTCATTATTTCGGCGCTGGTTGTTGTTGTGGCACTTGTTGTTGAGATTGCAATGGGAATAGTATAAATTATATTGACATAAGCCACAAATTTAAAGATATTTTCGATTTGTGGCACATATGAAAGTGGATTACGGATTATGGATGGCAAAAAAAGATGTAAGTGGTGTAACTTAAAAAATGAATTATATGTCAAATATCATGACAATGAATGGTGTATACCTAATTTTGATGACAAATATCTGTACGAGATGTTAATCTTAGAGTCTTTTCAGGCGGGACTTTCTTGGGAATGTGTTCTTAATAAAAGGGAAAGTTTTAGAAAGGCGTACGATAATTTTGATATAGAAAAAGTGATTTCTTATGATGATAACAAGATAAACGAATTGTTAAGTAATAAAAATATAATAAGAAATAAGCGTAAAATCAATGCAAGTATCAATAACAGCAAGATTTTTAAGGCGATAGCCAGTGAGTATGGTTCTTTTCATAACTATTTAAGAACCTTTACTGATGATAGAATCATTTATGAAATAGATAAAACCACAAATGATTTGTCGGATGCGATTTCAAAGGATTTGCAAAACAGAGGTATGACCTTTGTTGGTTCGGTCATTATATATTCCTATTTACAGGCAATAGGTGTAATATGTTCGCATGACAAAGACTGTTTTTTATATAAAAGTGAAGAATGACAACAAATTGAAATCTGAATTGAAATCTGCAATAGCGAGTTATTGCTTTGCATGTTTCTGTATGATACAATTTAACCATAGTATATGAGGGAGGAATACATACATATGGAACTAAAAAAACTTGACAAAAGTGTACTTAAATTATGGTACATTCGTGCAGTAATCGGAGCAATGGCACAAATTGGTGTTTTTGTAAGTGTAATTGCTGTTCTAACTGCAACGGGTGCCCCGAGCAATGTAATGCTTGCTGTTTTGTTGGGCGTTGGAGTTGTTGTTGCTTTGCTTCTTTGCTTCACCTTGATTATGCCCATGCTACGTTACAAGATGTATGCCTGGGGTTATGACGATAAGCGTATCATCGTAAAACAGGGCGTGATTTTTAAGAGAAGAGTAGTGATTCCTGTCTGCCAGATTCAGGATCTTCACAGAACGCAAGGTCCCCTTATGATGATGTTGAAGCTGAGTGGTGTGACCATCTCAACGGCAGGGTCGAATTTCGATATTTCTACCCTTACAACCGAAGAAGCCGACCGTATGCTCGATGAACTGGAACGTAATCTTGAAGCAAGAATTGAGGAATTGAGAAATGAAGAAATTTGACAAAGGATATATTTATTCTAGTTTGTTGTCGGACTTATTCAGCAGCCTTGTAGTAGTGTTTATCTTTCTTAAAGACTTTTTTCTTGATGAAAGTGCAAAAGTTGAAGATAAAATAGCTGCAATTCCGTTTTTTGTAATCGGATTTGCCGTAGTTTATCTGTGTTTTATCGTTTACCGAATTCTGTATTACAAGACCTCCGGCTACGAACTGACGGAAAATGAGATTAAATGCAACAGAGGCGTGCTTTTCAGAAAACGTTCTGTATTGGACTACAGAAAAGTACACGCCATCAATAAGAAGCAAAACCTGTTTCACCGTATCTTCGATATTGCGGTATTAACGGTAGACAGTGGCTCTACCAATACCTCTCAGCAAGCAGAGATTACAATTATTGAAAAAGATAAGAACGTTGATGCCCTGCTGAACGAACTGAATGCGCTGAAAGAGGGCGGCACACGAAATGCGGAGAGCACGCAACCGAAGGATGAGCTGCTCCTTTCGGACAAAGATAGTCTCTATCGCTTTACCACTGGTAAGAAAATGTTGTACACGCTCATCAACATTGCTTCTACAGCATTTTTTACAGTCTTGTTTGGCTTGTTTGCCATTATTGTTATTGGCATTTGCAAGCTCATGCTACAACAGAATTTCCTTGGTACTTGGGGACAGTATTTCCTGTACGCCTTTTTGATTAC
Source organism: Faecalimonas sp. (assembly GCA_036307525.1). Classification (GTDB taxonomy): domain Bacteria; phylum Bacillota; class Clostridia; order Lachnospirales; family Lachnospiraceae; genus Faecalimonas. The sequence continues at coordinate 3,053 of JAXJXL010000038.1, read as the reverse complement.
CATAGGTGCTATGCTGCTGTTTTCAATGTTTTCCCTTATCGGATGCCTGATCCATTCCTTCGTGGGATACTACAAGTTTAAAATTACCAAGCGTGGAAATGACATTCAAATTTCATATGGACTTTTGGAAAAGCATACCAACACCTTCAGTTATGACAGAATCAAGGCAGTTAAAATTACCCAGGGACTTGTACAAAGGATGCTTGGTTTTGCGGCCATCAGACTTGAGGTGATTGGCTATACAAACAACACTGGCGACGATAACAAGAATGCTGACCTTGGTGTACTTGTTCCATTTTGCAAATATGAGGAAGTTGGCGAAATACTAAGCAAGGTATTGCCAGATTATGTCCCGGACGAAAAGCAGACAAAGTCTGCAGCCTATTTCCCGTTCGTATCGTGGTTCCTGTTAGTTCTCGGTATCGTATTGGGTGCAACGCTTATACTTGCAATTACAGACATGTTGATTTATAATGTTCCTGCGGTTGTAATCTTTGCTGTTTCCCTTGCTATGATTGGGGTGGGATTTGTTATCCTGATTATAAAAGTGATAAGTGCTATTCTTAGCTATCAAACCAATGGTTTGGCGATAAACAATGGTAAAATTACAGCCTACTATGGTGGGTTTACTAAAAACGTTACGGTGTTTAGCTTTAAGAATCTTATTGCAGTAGAAAACATCACTACACCACTTCGCAAAAGGGCGGGTATTGCAAGTCTTGTTCTCCACCTGAAAACCAATGCGTTGTCGAATGAAATTAAGGTTCACATTCAAAAGGATAGCCTTTCGGATGATGTGGAAAAATTACTGATATTGTGATATATCATGAAGGAGGAAAGTATTATGAAAGTATATAAATGTAATCAATGTGGCAATCTTATCGCTATGATTTCAGCATCAGGAGTGCCGGTAATGTGTTGTGGGAAGCCAATGGAAGAAGTGGTTCCAAATGAAGAGGATGCAGGTGCAGAAAAAACTGTGTGTGATTTACAACCTTTAGATTTGGATGCAAAAGAGAATTACGTAGTATGTAAATGTAATCAAGTATCTTATTTTGACATTTTAGATTCTTTGCAAAAGCACAGTAGCATTGAAAATCTGTTAGATGTATTTGATGATGTAAAAAATACAACCCATTGTTCTACAGGTTGTGGTGGATGTTATGAGAAAGTGATTGCAGTCATATCTGAAGCGTTAAGTGCAGGTAAACATTAATTTAATGGGTATAAAAAAGTACAGAAAAAAGCTGAAATTCCAAATTGGAGTTTCAGCTTTTCTATAAGTAATTAAAATTCAACTTTTCCAGATTCTGTTTTGTTGATTACGTAGTAAACAGCATCATCTTCTGGTTTTACGTACAATTCAATTGTTTTGATGTCGCCAACTTTGTTGCCTGCAGATGTCCAAGCTTTTTTAACAGCTGCAATCATCTCTTTTTCTTCTACTTGCTTTCCGAAGTATTCAACGAATAAAGTAGTTTTGATATCTTTTTTAGTTGTAGCTTTTTTTGCTTTTTTCACAACTTCTTTTGCTTCCACAACAGCGTCAGCAACTTTGTCTTCTACAATATCCTTTACTTTTTCTGCTTTATCTTCTACAATGTCAGCAAGTTTCTCTACTTTTTCTTCAACCACTTCAGCAACCGCTTTTGTAGCTTTTTGTACTTTTTCTTTTGTAACTTTAGTTGTTTCTTTCTTTGTTGCCATGTTAATTTTACCTCCTATCAACAACATACTTGCCGATTATAGCATATGTTTATGAAAAAGTAAAATCATATTTGCAGAAATTATATAATTCGGAAATATATACCATCCCGTCCAATAAAGAAGTGCTTATCCTGGAAGGAGGTGTTTACCTGCATGGCTTCCACAATAGAAGTAATTGTAGTTCCATCCTCATATCGTCCCTTGTTGTACTGAAAATATCCCAGAATATCTTTAGGAACCCCGAGTTTAATACGGCGCTTACGCAGATATTCATCCTTGTCGGTTCCATCAATGTTAAGCCCAAACAGTTCTAATTCGATTTCCAAGTATCCATCTATGTAATCAATCACGCTGTCAAACGGCTTGCGGCGCAATGACTCATCGAAGATTTCACAAATATGGCGATAGTATAAATTGAAAAATTGTTCTTTGTTAAAATCAATGTTTGCTTTTTTCCCTGTGGAGGCGTTTCTTAAAATCCCCTGCAATTCTCCGTGCTTGGTGTCAAAATACGTCATGCATGCAATGGCATATTTAGGCGATTGCTCATTAATGGAACGTATTGCAAGGACTTGATTGTAAGCATCATCTAAAGCTTTTGGCGCATGGTCGCGCTTTCCGGTAGACTCCCAGATACTCCATTCATCAGAGTTTTTATTGTATCCAATAAAGGAAGGCTTCTTACGCCCATTACATGAAAAAGCATCTGCTCCATATACCTGCTCAAAAAGAGAAGAGTGAAGGAAGTAGTCGGTATCAAATTCTTTCATGCTAAATAACTTCGCGAAAATCAGACCGAGATAATAAGCGTTCACGCTTTTCTCGCTTGCGTCCAGAAATTCAGTAGCAGGGGATTTAATCAAATACCCGTCAGAAGCCGTTAGATTGGTTTCAAACATAGAGATTTTTGAAATAAATTCCTGGGTTCTTTTTTCGTGATGCCACGGAGATAAAAATTGATTTGGCATACCACAAGTTAAAATTGCATGTAACAACTCTAAATTGTTGCACTCCACAATTTTTGATTCATAAAACGGCCACTCCATTCCGTTGCAACCGGTCACTTCTAAGGCAATTTTAAAATTATCATTCTGAATAAGCTTCACACTTTCACCAACTTCCTATTAAAAGCTTTCATATACATCCATTATATTCCATTTTACATGTGGTTACAAGTTATTAATTGTACTTATCAGTCGTGATAAGAAATAAATTAAAGTTACACTTTGCACTTCACTATGATTTATGATAAACTAACCCTGTTAAACAGTACATTTAGATTCAGATAAAAAAGGAGAAAATACATGGGTGGATTTTTTGGTGTAGCAACGAAGAAAGATTGTGTT
>JAXJXL010000037.1:0-31208 GCA_036307525.1 Faecalimonas sp. | reverse complement strand
ATTCTGTTTATACAAAAGAAATCCAAAATTTGAAAGAAAAATATATTGAAAAATAATTGATTTTTTTTAGTGCATTCACTATAATTGTTTTATGTTTTTTATGTAAATAAGAGATCATAAAATTCATATATTGCTATGCCAACTGCGCTATGTGACAGTTTTGCAAGCAGAAATTCTATCAATAAATATGTATGGCAGTTGCCATATGACAGGAGGAAAAAGTATGGATTCAAACAAGAGACCAGATACGATGGAACGTATTACAACACCAGAACTTGCTGAAGCGTTTATCGCAGAACAGGTAGCAGCAGTTCGTGAGCAGGTTGGTGACAAAAAAGTTTTGTTAGCACTTTCAGGCGGTGTTGACAGTTCAGTTGTTGCAGCACTTTTAATTAAAGCAATTGGGAAACAGTTGGTATGTGTACATGTAAACCATGGTTTAATGCGTAAAGACGAATCCGAAGGTGTTATAAAAACGTTTAAGGACGAAATGGATGCCAACTTGATTTATGTTGATGCAACTGATCATTTCTTAGGGTTACTTGCAGGTGTGTCAGATCCAGAGCGCAAGCGTAAAATTATTGGTAAAGAATTTATCACAGTTTTTGCTGAAGAAGCAAGAAAACTTGAAGATATTACATTCTTGGCTCAGGGAACTATCTATCCTGACATTTTGGAATCTATCAAGGCGGCTGAAGGCAAGAAAGCAGTTAAGTCTCATCACAATGTAGGTGGTCTTCCAGAAGACCTTAAGTTTGAACTTGTAGAACCTATTAAGCTTTTATATAAAGATGAAGTTCGTGTAGTAGGTGAAGCTCTTGGCTTACCACACTCTATGGTTTATCGTCAACCATTCCCTGGTCCAGGACTTGGTGTTCGTTGTCTTGGTGCAATTACGCGTGACCGTTTGGAAGCACTTCGTGAAGCTGATGCTATTTTGCGTGAAGAGTTCGACAAGAATGGTCTTGCTGAAAAAGTATGGCAATACTTTATTGCTGTACCTGACATTAAGAGTGTAGGTGTGAAAGACGAAAGCCGTTACGAAGGTTGGCCGGCAATCATCCGTGCTATCAATACAAAAGACGCTATGTCAGCGACTATTGAAGAGATTCCATATCCAATCCTTCATCATATCACAGATCGTATTACACATGAAGTTCCTGGTATTAACCGAGTTCTTCTTGATTTGACACCAAAGCCAATCGGAACAATCGAGTGGGAATAATGGAAAATGTTTGGGAAGCCTTATAAAATGGGGCTTCCTTTTTTATGTGCTTGCAAAATGCTTGCAGAAGTTAATCTCAGTCGTATATTCTAGAAAAAGAGTATGGATGATAGAAGGAAAATGGGAGAGATTAAAGGGAGGATATATAATGAGATGTTTGTTTTGTAAAAGGAATAGTGATGATACAAAGAGCGTTGAACATATTGTACCAGAGTCGCTGGGGAATAAGTCATTTATATTGCCGTTGGGCTATGTTTGTGATAAATGTAATAACTATTTCGCTCGCGAAGTCGAGAAACCATTTTTAAATTTGCCAGAAATTAGAATGTTACGGTTTCAGGAGGCAATTCCTAATAAAAAGAACAAAATGCCAACAGTTGAAGGCCTATTTAATGGTAAATTTCCAGTTAAAATGAACCGAAAGATTAGTCACGATGAAGTTGTTGATGAGATTGAAATTACACAAGAAGTTATGGATATTATTTTGGATGGAAGGGATAAAGGAATGCGTATCATAGTGCCTGCATTTACAAATGAAATACAATTTCAGAGTAATCTCGTAATTTCAAGATTTTTGGCCAAAATGGCACTCGAGGCATTTGCTGATAGAGTAAAGAATATCGAGAATAGTTTAGAAGAGTTAGTAGATAATCAGCAATTTGACGCAATTAGAAATCATGCAAGATTAGGAACAGAAAAGAACTGGCCATGTAGTATTCGGAGAATCTATGATTATAATAAAATATGGAAATATAAAGATGGTGAAACTGGACAGATGGTACATGAAAGCGACTTTTTGATGATTGAAAGAAAAAGAACCTCGGAATTAGTTTGGGCTGATACATACTTTGTGGTGGCTCTTTGGGGAATGGAATTTGCTATTAATATGGCGGGTCCGGAAATAGATGGATATAAAAATTGGCTGAAAGAGCATAATGATATAAGTCCGTTATATTATGGGAAGAATAAGCTAGAATAGTAAAGGTTTCCATTATCTGCTCATCAACTATATGAAGTAAACATATCTATTTATGACGCTATATGTTATAATGTTAGACAATATACAAGACAGAAGATGTTATAAATAGGAGTGAAAGTTTGAAACGAGTAATAATCATCGGTGGCAATGGAAGTGGAAAGACAACGTTTGCTTACAAATTTGCAGAGAAAATGCAGTTGCCATTGGTACATACAGATTCGATATATTGGCAGGATAACTGGAAGAGTGTGTCCAAAGAAAAGTTCGATGAAATACTGCAAACGGAGTTAAGTAAAGACGAATGGATTATAGATGGAAATAATATTCGTTCTATACCTGAAAGAATTAAAGTTTGTGACACGGTGTTTTATTTTGACTTCCCAAGTTTGGTGTGCCTTTGGGGAGTGTTTACACGATGTATCAAGAATTACGGAGAAAGTCGTTCGGACATGGGGGATATTGCCCAGAACATGTCGATTTCCGGTTTTACAAACAAGTTTTATTGTTTAACCGAAGGAATAGAAAGAAATTTTATTCGATGATAGAAGAAGCGAAACATGTTGAATGTATTATTTTTAAGAGTCGCAGATATGTGAATAAGTATTTGGAGAATTTGTAATTAGGAAAATGTGAGGGAAAATAGTGATGATACGTTTATATGGAAAACAACCTTATAAAATAGTTCTGGTACACGGTGGTCCGGGTGCAATTGGTTCGTTAAAAGGGTTTGCAAAAGAACTGAATGATAGAACAAATATAGGGGTGGTAGAGGCGATACAATCAAAGTATTCCATCGATGAGTTGATAGAAGAATTACATAAACAAATTCAAGACAATTGTTTTGATAAAGTTACTCTGATAGGACACTCTTGGGGCGCATGGTTGGTGTCATTATATTCTGCAAGATATCCTGAGCAAGTGAATAATACGGTTTTGGTTGGAAGTGGTCCTTTGGAGGATAAGTACGTTCCGGAAATAGGAAAGCGCAGAATGCAAAATCTATCAGAAGAAGACAGATCTCTTTTTCAAAGGTTGGTTAATAATGAAACGACGGATAAAGATATGAAAAGAATTCCAGCTATGTTTGAGAAATCAGATAACTACTGTCTTGAAAACAGAGAAAATCATAGAGCGGATAGTACAGATAGTGAAATGCACAATCGTGTTTGGAGCGAGGCTGCACAATTGAGAAGTAGCGGTAAATTATTGAAAACATTTAAGAAGATAAAGAGTAACTTGTTTATCATTCAAGGCTCTGATGATCCGCATCCAGCCAAAGGGGTAATACAGCCATTGGAGGAAAATGGTGTAGAATGTGAAACATATATTTTGGAGAAATGTGGTCACAGTCCGTTTATGGAAAAGCATGCAAAAGAAAAATTTTATGAGGTTCTAGTTGATATTGTTGGGTGAGTCCTAAACAGGAGGTTAAATGAAAATACATATTATTGGATGTAGTGGAACGGGAAAAACTTACTTGGCAAAATTTTTTGCTGAAAAATACAGCATACCACATTTTGATTTAGACGATATTCAGTGGGATAATAGTGCTGAAAGTTATGGTGTAAAGATGCCAATTGAGAAAAGGGCATCTTTACTAAAAGAAATATTGTCTCATACTGATTGGGTTATTGAAGGCGTGTATTATGGTTGGGTTCAACAGAGTTTTGAAGATGCGGACAAAATTTATGTTTTGGACATGCCTAAATATTTATTCAAAAGCCGTATTATCAAACGTTCTATAAAGAGATTTTTAGGACTGGAAAAGGGCAAGAAAGAAACACTTAAATCCATTTATTCATTGCTGAAATGGACGGATACATTTCAGAATAAAAATCTGAAAGAGATTAAAAGCATATTGGAAAAGTATGATGAGAAGGTTGTATGGCTTACGAGTAAAAAAGAAGTGAAAAAGATAATGAGATAGGAGAGCAACTAAATGATGAAAGAATATGAATATCCCCATATTAAAGCAATACAGATTACTAGGAATAAGAAGATTGTTTTTGAACAGTTGCGTGAGGATATAGATGCAAATACACTATTTCCAGTGGGTTGTATATTTAAGTCTTTTTTAGCAATTCTTGTTGGAATAGCTATATATGAAGGGAAGATAGAATCAATAGAGGATTGTGTTCTTGACTATTTCCCGCATGATGCTGTCATTGAGTTAAATTGGTACAAACTGAAAATAAAGCATGCATTGTCAAAAACTACGGGGCTTATTTGGCCTGGACCACATGAACCAATGCCAAAAGACATAAAAGAAGTAATGCAATTAAAGTTTGAAAATGAACCGGGTATTTTTTTTTCAATATAAGCCGGATCTGCAGATAATTGTCTATTTACTAGAAGAAGTTTATGGTATGGAAATAACAAAATTATTTGAAGAAAAATTATTATCACATTTTGCGAACCGTACATATCGATGGAATCGAGACAGTATCGAAAATATGCGAGTTTCTGTGGACTTATTAAATGACTTCGGACAGTTAATGTTAAACAAGGGAGCTGTTGGTGAAAAACGATTGTTTTCAGAAGAATTTTTCGAGCAGAGCGTAACAGGGGATTCTGATGGAGGTTTCCCAGAATGCACGCCTTATGGTCTGGGCTGGTGGATTGATGAGATAGCAGGTGTTGAGTGTTTTTATGCAGCAGGATTTGGAGGGCAATATTTAACTGTGATTCCGGAAAAGGAAATGGTGATTATTATATTGTCTGATATGGATAGACCACATCCAGAGAATAAGAAGATAATAGAAAGCGTATGTTTGGGAGAGGATTGGTATGAATAAAGACTGGTTATTTACAGCAGACGAATACATATGTGATATAAGAACGGTTGGTGTATTAATTCGAGATGGTAAAATCTTAGTGCAAAGAGACCATGATGGTCATGAGTATGCTTTGCCGGGTGGACATGTGAAAATAGGAGAAACATTAGAAGATGGCCTTATCCGAGAGTATAAAGAAGAGACGGGAGCAGATATAAAGTGTGAACGCTTTTTGTGGAGTGAGGAATGCTTTTATACATGGAATGGGAAACAAGTACATAATATAGCATTTTATTATTTAATTGAGCTTTGTGAAGGTTTCAACATACCTGATATGGAAGAGTTTGTCTCACACAAAGATAATTGTAATGTTGTTATTGGTTGGATGCCGATGGAGCAAATTCAAGATGTTATTATTTATCCGGAATTTTTGAAAGAAGAAATTTATAAAGTGGACGAACCACCGAAACATTTTGTATCAAGGGCATAGAAAAGTATTATTGGTTTCTTGGAGGTATTTACAAATGATAGAGTCTAGATGTGGAATTTTGTGTAGTGAATGCAGATTTACAGAATGTAAGGGCTGTGTTAATATTCCAAATCCATTTTGGGGGAATTGCCCTGTGAAGATGTGTTGTGAGAAAAAGAAGATTATGCATTGTGGAGAATGCGGTGAATTTCCTTGTGATTTATTGAAGAGTTTTTCGTATGATGAAAAAGAAGGCGATGATGGAAAGCGAATAAAGCAGTGTGAAAAATGGCGTATTTAGTCAAGAGAATGATACTCTTTTTCTGTATAATATTTGAGAAGGTGATGATATGAATCAACAAAAGAAAATAGATATTGTACAAGGAATGCAAGATTATATTAGAGAAAATCCAAGTTTGGAACTAGAAGGAATGTATGAATACATTGGTTATTCGAAACGACATGCAGATAGAATCTTTTCTGAGGTATTGCATATGACTCCTAAAGAATATGTCCGCAAAGCGATATTAACAGCATCAGCAGAAGAACTTGTAGAGAATAATGAAAGTATTATAAATATTGCCATGAGTGCAGGATACGAGACTCATGAGGGATTTTCTCGAGCATTTAAAAGAAACTTTGATATAAATCCCGATGAATACAGAAAAAATCCTAAAGCGATACCTATGTTTGTGCAATATCCAGCATGGTCATATTACACCTATCTTAATCATAAGGAGAGATTGAAAATGGATAAAAATACCATGATTTGTACTGTTGTACCAGTTGAAAAACCAAAGCACAAACTGATTATTTTAAGAAGTCAGAAAGCGCATGATTATTGGTCTTTTTGTGAAGAGAGTGGATGTGATTGGGAGGGATTGCTAAACAGTATACCTGAAAAACTAGACACCGCAGCAATAGTGGAATTGCCTGATAAATTTGTAAAGAATGGAACGTCAAACATCGCAGCTGGAATAGAGGTTCCATGTGATTATAATAAAGAAATCCCAAAAGGATTTGAAGTGATAGAAATTGAGGCAGGAATGATGCTTGTTTTTAGAAGCGAACCATTTGAAGATGAAAAAGATTTTGGAATTGCTCTTGATTGTACATTTAGGGCATATGAAAATTACAATCCTAGAGAATATGGATATGAGTATGATTTTACGACGCGCCCTAAGTTTAATTATGGCGCCACTCCTGAAATGGGGGCTAAATTGGCATTTCCAGTTTACAAAATAGGTTAAAAACTGGTTAGGCGTATTTTGCCCCTAACCAGTTATCAAACTACAAAATTCTGTCGAAAGCGACACCCAAAACAGCTCCTGCAAAGAGCGAAATCATTGTCCAAATGATTTGAATCCACCAAGTTTCTTTGCAGAAATTAAAGATACCCTGTACTGATATTCCATATATTTCATGCCATTTTGATTTTACTTTTAATGTGTTGTTTATCGCTCGATTAAGTATATTTGCGAAGACATCTACTTTTCTGAGTGTCGACATATGAAGTTTAATATATTCCTTGTTTTCGAATGCAAGAGCTTCCTGTTGACCACTTAAATAATCTTTTGCTTGGATATTATTATAATTTAATAATTTTTCCATACGAGGATGGTCAATATAACCCACTCCATAACATTGTATTAATAGACGAGCCAAATCAATTTTGTTTGAATCTAATATTTTATAGGGTTCTCCGCCTAGTACAGAAAAGCGATGTTCTATTGCCTTAAAACCGTAATTAATGTCTCGCATATTCCAATGAATCCATTTGTAACTTTGATGTTCCTTTGCATATGTAAAAAATTCTTCTAGCATATCCTTTTCTAATGAATCATATTGGGATTCAATGTTTTCAATTGAAACATGTTTTTTTTCAGCGATTTTATGCATCGAAAAAGAATCTGTTTGTGCAGATGCATAATCGTAAACTGCTATTGATGTTATACGTGGAGTTCGTCCATCAGTTATGCCATAAAAACTTTCACATGAATAATGGATAATTAAATAATTATGAGGATTGTTATCGATTTCAGTCATGCATTTCCGTGCATTTTTGTGTTTTTCATATTGCATAGGTGTAATATTCCTTTGTGTGTTTTTTTCGTAGTTCTGCTAAGTTCGCAGTGAGTATAATATATATTTGATTTTGGATATTTTAGCATAATTGTCATTATATATCAAACAACAAACTATTAGGTCGAGTAATTTTGTGCTCTATGATTTAATTAAAAGGCAGCTCTTCGTCTTCGAGTTCATCTGCTTTGGATTTCTCGTTGACAATAAGACGGATATTTTTTATGAAAAAAGTTTTCATATCATCAGTGAGATTGTTGTAAAAATCATACATAGACACAAATAATGATTTATCCAAATCGTAAACTATATTTGTATAATATACAGTTCTTTTTAAATGAGGTAATCGCTGTATAAGTGTTAGCAAGTTAATTGTGCTTTGGAAAGTACAGGATTCTATAATATCTTTAAAGTCTACCTCTACCCATTGCTTTATGGTCTCATAGGTCGGAAAATTACCATAGGTAAAGTGTAACTCAACACCACGCGAAACGATATCTTTAAAATTATCCAAAGAAAAGGAAGGGGTGGTGGTAGAAGAGTTAGCTTCTACATATTTTTTTAATTCAACGGCACTATCGAAACGTTCTTCTGGATTTAGTGCTAGACAAATTTTAGTTGCTTCTTTTAAATGATTATCGCACTCTATAGAATCTAAGGACGCAATATTGAAACTATCATCAAATAGTTTTCGAGTGATTAGCGTATACAGAATAGCACCTATACAGTATACTTCTGTTTTGAATGTATAAGGTTCATTAGGAAGTACAAATTTTCTTTGAATATCTTTGTAAACAGTATCGTAATTGGTATCTTTTGAATTTCTTGCGAACCCAAAATCAAGCACTTTAATTTCGTTTGTTTTAGTTATCATGACATTAGAATAACTAATATCACGATGTAAATCAGTTTTAGAGTGAACATATGCCATCGCATCAATATACTGCAAACAGAGTTTTTCTGTGAGTGAACTTTCGGGTGGATTAAGCATAATGTAGTCAGACACGCAACTTCCAGAAATGAATTCCATTTTTATGTATGCGCTTTCATCACCAAGGAATCCGTAGTCATAGGCTTTGACAATGTTAGGGTGCGAATAACTTAGTAGTTTTTTTCCTTCACGAATAAATCTTTTTTTCATTGTTTCAGAGTCGCTAGTTTGGAATACATGGGGTTGATAAATTTTGTAAGCAAGAACTTCTTCTTTTTCCTCATCATAATATTTGTAAACCTCTCCAAACCCACCGTGACCTATGTTGTTGTTTGTACGGTCAATGATTGTTTGTGTATTTATTGTTATTGTTTCTGAATTGATAGATGAGTTTGTGCTAACAGGAACAATGCCATTCTTGGCAATAATTTCCAGAGACATTATTATATAATTGTCTCGTGTTCCATGAATTTTGTTACACAAAGAATATAGGGAATCCTGATATTTTTCTAACTCAGATTTATCCTCAGAAGCACAAAAGATAACCAAGTATCGTTCATAGGTATTCCACACAATTCGAGTAAAGGTGTGGGTGTCATTAAATACAAATTCTGCAGTTTCCAAAATGTTGGCACATAATGGAGGAAATGTGCTATCAGTTTTAATATTTGCTAGAACATCTAATTTTAAATCATTTGCATTATACATTTTCAAGTCTCTCCGTGTTTTAGTTTATATGAAATGGGTAGGATATTTATAAATTCATCCAATCTACATAATAGTCTCTGTCTTTTGAATCATCACAAGATTCCGGCCAATTCCATTTCCAGTTATTATACTGTTTTTGTGTAATTTCGTTGTTCTTTAACTGAATTTTACGTTGATACCATTCTGCCATAAACATATTTACTAATCCGTATTTGATAACAATACCAAAAGGCTCACCAATAGTGAGATATTCCTCGTCATTATATGAACCTTTGTATTTCCAATTATTGTGATAATCTATTACACAATCTAACGGAAACAAATCTATAAAATTCTGTTGGTCCAGCCAAAAGAGCGTTTCTAAAACATCTTCAGCACATCCGGAATCATAATTTTTAATTGCAGCATAATTAACCTTTAAGGCTTTTGCAATCACCCTAAGCGTATCGTCTTTGGGTGATTTTTTGTTGCTTTCATATTGGCGAATGCGAACATCAGCAGTAGAGTCAGAAAATCCACACATTTCTCCGAGCTGTTGTTGTGTTAGCCCTCGTTCTGTTCTTATGTATCGAATACGTTCACCCTGAGTCATAAAAATCCCTCATTTCTTTCTATCGTGTTTTTAGAATAACACACATTTACCAAAAAGAAAAGAAAAAAATAGAACTCAAAAAAGTTCTGAAAAATACTTGACAGAAACTAAATGGGTTCTATATAATAAAAATACAATACAGAACCAAATCGAGTTCTGCAAATGGATAGTAATAAATGATTTTCATTTTATTAAAAAATCTAAGGAAGGAGGATGACCTATGACGAGAAAATTATATGTGGATGTAGAAGAAGTTTGTGCCGATTGGGGTGTGAGTCGGGCGCAAGGATACAAGATGATTCGCCAAATGAATGAGCGAATGTTAAAAATGAATCCGAATCTGATTGTGATTGCGGGAAAATTGAATCGTAAGTTTTACGAAGAGAATTGTTATGGAACGAAAAACAAAACATAGGAGGGGTGCAAATGTCTGCTAGTAAAGATACACAAAGAGGAACATGGAAGGTTTATATCAGATATAAGGATTGGCAGGGCGAGAATCAGATTCATACCAAACGTGGATTTGCTACAAAGCGAGAAGCGTTGGAGTATGAGCGAGAGTTCCTGTTGAAGAAAACGAAAGATGTGAATATGGGATTTACGCAGTTTGTAGAAATCTATATGGAAGATATGCAACCGAGATTGAAACTCAATACGTTTCTAACGAAGAAGCATATTATTCAGAGCAAGATTATCCCTTATTTCAAAAACAAGAGCCTTGCGGAGATTACGGCAACGGATATTATCCAATGGCAGAATAAGTTGTTGAGTATGCGAGATGAAAACAACAGACCTTATTCACAGACGTATCTAAGGACGGTGCAGAATCAGTTGAGTGCTATTTTCAATCATGCCTGTCGGTTTTATGGGTTGGCAAACAACCCATCCAAGCAGGCGGGCAAGATGGGAAAGGCAAAGAGCAAGGAAATGTTGTTTTGGACGAAAGAGGAATATTTAAAATTTGCAGAAGTGATAAAGGACAAGCCGATTTCCTATTATGCGTTTGAGATGCTTTATTGGACCGGAATTCGTGAGGGAGAACTGTTGGCGTTGGAGCGTGGGGATGTCAATCTGGAAACACGGAAACTCACGATCAACAAATCCTATCAGCGTTTAGAGGGTGAGGATTATATCACAACGCCAAAGACAGAAAACAGCAATCGTGTAATTGAACTTCCAGAATTTCTCTGTGAGGAGTTGGAGGACTATTTTGGAATGTTATACAAATGTGACGAGAAGACACGGCTATTTACCATTTCCAAAAGTTATCTTCATAGGGAAATGGATAGAGGTGCGAAGTTGGCAGGGGTAAAACGGATTCGCATTCATGATCTCCGTCACTCGCATGTGGCTCATTGCATTGAGCTTGGGTTCTCGCCGATAGCCATTGCAGAGCGCATGGGACACGAGGGAATCAATATCACTTACAATTACGCTCATCTTTATCCGTCTACTCAAAAGACGTTGGCGGAGAAGTTGAACGCAGATAGAAACAAAGAGAATTTATAAAATTTACAGGAGGATTTCTTATGGCAAGAATATACCAAAGAAATGGATTGATTTCAGATGTGAAAGTTAAGAAAAAGGGAGATTGCATGCGAACGCGGAGTGCGATTTTGAACTTCCGTATGTTGCCGGAAGAAAAGGCACTGATAGAAAATCGAATTGCGCTATCGGGATTGTCAAAACAAGATTTCTTTACACAGAGCTGTTTGCATCAGAAGATTGTCACATTTGGAAATGTAAAAACCTATGAGGCGATAAAAAAGAAGTTGGTGGAGATTGACGAGTATCTGATGAGTGTTCAGAAAGCGGACGAGTTGGAATTGGAAGTGTTGGAATCACTTCGGACAATTTTAGAAATATTGGATGGATTAGGAAAGGAAGGATGAATGTATGACAAAGGCAAAGAAAAGTTTTGAAGAACGTATGCTGGAAATGGAACGGCGAGAGCAAGAGAGTTTAGAAAAGGCGAAACAGTATGCGGCACAGAAAAAAGAATTGAAGAAAAGATATGATGCGGAAGAACGCAAAAAACGTACACACAGACTCTGTCAGATTGGCGGAGCTGTGGAATCGGTTTTAGGAAGTGCGATTGAGGAGGAAGATATTTCAAAGCTGATTGCATTTCTCAAAAAGCAGGAGGCCAACGGAAGATATTTCACAAAGGCAATGTCGAAAGACGGAGTTTCAGAATCCCTTCTATGATTTGGATAGAAGGGCGCACTTATAGACAACCAGAGGGCGTCTTTATAAGCGCGGCATTTCATGCAGACCAATTTCGCATTGGATGCGGTCTTGCAGACGGCTTGTGAAATTCAAATCGCACAGAACGGAGGTGGGGCAATGGCGATATTTCATTTCACAATTAAGATAGTCGGCAGAAGTAAAGGAAGGTCTATCATAGCAGCCTCCGCCTATCTTAATGGCAACGTGATGAAGAATGAGGAGACGGGCAGAGTGAGTTATTACACGTCGAAAAAGGAAGTTGTCTACACGCAGTTGATGATGTGCGAAAATGCCCCGTCGGAGTGGGAGCAAGTACCGGAGGGAAGTGTTCAACGATTTATGAAGTCGGTGCGATACAAGAGAGCAGAGGATAAGGAGGCAGCACTTGAAAAATTCCGGCTCGCTTTTCGCAAGCAAAGATTATGGAATGAAGTGTTGAAAGTAGAAAAAGATTCAGATGCACAACTTGGAAGGTCAATTGAGTTTTCATTACCGAAAGAATGGAGCAGGGCAGAGCAGATACAATACACAACAGAATTTATACAAACCAATTTTGTCGATAAAGGAATGTGTGCAGACTGGAGTATTCATGACAAGGGGGATGGTAATCCGCATGTGCATTTGTTATTGACAATGAGACCATTTCAAGGGGATGGCTCTTGGGGAAATAAGGAAGTGAAGGACTGGGCGTTTGTCAGAGATGCGGATGGCAACATTGTAATTGATATGGAGCATCCAAATTGGTGGCAGGATAAAAAGAATCCGGAACGGTGTGGGATTCGCATTCCGATTTTGGATGAGAACGGAAATCAAAAGGTGGGTGCCAGAAACCGAAAACAATGGAAGCGAGTTGTGGTAGATGCAACCGGATGGAATGATCCGAAGAATTGCGAATTGTGGAGAAGTGAGTGGGCAAAGTTGTGTAATCGGCATCTGCCAAAAGAGAAGTGGATAAACCATCGCTCATTTGCACGGCAGGGCAGAATGGAGATCCCGACAATTCATGAGGGAGCAAATGCAAGGAAGATTGAGAATAAATTTTATGAAGGGAAGATGAATGTACCTTCTTGGAAAGTGGAAAAGAACCAACTGATAAAAAGGCAGAATGCCATTTTCAAAAAATTGCAGAAGGTTTATATAGAGGTGACAAAATTATTGGAAGAATGGAAGGAGCGAGTAGATGACATTAGAAGAAAGTCAAGAAGTGATTCCGTTGTTGGAAGTTATGATAGGACACATCGAGGAACAGCAATCCCTCATGGCGGAACTGTACCAGGAATTGGAGGAGAGGGACGAGCAGTTGCTGGCATTGCAGGAGCAGAATCAACAATGGCAAGCATTGGCGGAGAAGTTAAACGACGAGAATCGTTCATTGCAAGTACAGAACGAGCAATTGCTGAAATTAAACGCAGATTAGAGAAAGTGAGGGAGGTAGATGAGCGAATCAATCAGATTAAAGCAAGACGAGCAAATACTGGAGCTGATGGGCTTGGTGGAAACGCTTCAGAAAGAGAGCGAGGAAAAGGAGCAGGTTATAGCGGAGCAGGGTTGTTTTCTGGAGGAGCAGGGCAAGGTTATAGAAGAACAGACAGGTCTTATAGCGGAACAGAAGATGCAACTGCAAGAATGTCTCGAATTAAACGAGAGATTGAATCGCGAGAACAGGAACGCGAGTGTGCAAGCATTGCAGAGCAAATTGAAGAACGCCAACGCTTTACTAGAGGAGCAAAGACTGAAAGTGTTCGGGTTAGAACGCGGGAGAGAGGAGTTGCAAGATAAACTTGATGCATCGGAGGAGGCAAGGGAGTACGCAGAAACCCATCAGAAGGTTGTGAGAGTTCCGGTGAGGGAAAATGTACTGTATGAGAAATGCAGGAAGTGCCATAAGGGATTGTATGATACAGCGTTGGTTGGATTTGTGTCGTATGCTTTGTTGGTTACCATCTTTGCTGCAGTTAAAAACAAAGTATTTATTGATGATGTGGGTGCTTTCTTCGTGGGAGCGTGGAATGTGATTAGTGGATTGGTAGTAGGGTTAGTTGGAGTGGCGAGGTGGGTTGCTCAGATAACAAAAGGAATTCAGAATGAGGCGTTGACAGATGTTTTGTATTGGGTGATGGTGGTGGTTATTGTTGGTGGAGTTATAGCTGGTATAGGTTTTGGATTGTATGTAGGGGTGAGAAAGGTTAGGGAGATTTATCTGGAATGTTGTTGGGATAGAGTGAGTGTTATGGTGGCTACGATTAGTTTGGCGATTGCGGTGCATTTTGGCGAGGAAATAAAGGCAGTTGTGCCGGTGAATTTGGTGGTGCTGATGTCGATAGTGCATGGTGTGTATGTTGGCGTGAGGAAGTATGTGAAAGGATGGAAAAGGGCGAGGGGGTATAGGTAGAATGCGGAGATTTGAAATGCTCCGTATTTTAGTATGTGAAAGTAAGGAAGAATGTGGTAGAATGAGAAACAATAAGTTATGGATAATAAGTAGTTACAACGTTGAATAAGTAATGTTTAAATATAATATATGTTAAAGGGATGGGAATAAATGTTGAAATTTGTTTTTGAATTAGCAATTGAGCCTCTTGGTCTACCAATCGAATGGTATTGGGAATGGCTTATTTTGAGCATCATCGGTTACATATCTTATAAGGTCGCATTTTCGAAAGTGGGACAAATGTATCATGACAAAACAATAACGGGACGAGGAATTGGATCAATTATACATTGGATAATTAGGTTAATATGCTTTGTTATTATTTGGGCAATTACATATGGGGTTATTTGGCTTATCAAGGTAATTATACGATATAGAAAAATCATTGAGTGGTCTTTGCTAGCAATCATAATTATAGCAATTTTTATAAAAGTTTTTGTTATAGTTCGTAGAAGAAGACATGGGATAAATAACCCATAATATATCAAATTGTATTTTGGAATACAGTATCAAGAGTTAATTTAAATTGGGTTTAAAATGAGTAATACAAGCAATCCTATATTAAAGAAAATCATCAAAAACTTTATTAAAGCTGAGAACATTAATTCTATATTTAAAAATTTTTTAATTTAGGACCCGAAAAAATAGATATATTAAAATGATGACGATAAATTTAAAATAAGATTGAAATTATTAAAGAAAAGTGGTAATATTTTTAATATAGAAAGCACGAAGGAGGAAGATTATGGACAATAGAGCAGGAGTTTTTGTTATGCAACCATCAGGTTTTAAATCTTTTTCACCACACGATTTACCACCAGAACCACCGGTGGAGATTGATGGAGAGATGTTAGCCTTACTATCGGAGGCAGATAGAAAACTTGGAAGATTGGATGGCGTTACGCAAATTTTACCGAATCCCGAAATGTTTGTGGCAATGTATGTAAAAAAAGAGGCTGTTTTGAGTTCACAAATTGAAGGTACCCAAGCATCGCTAACAGATGTGTTAGAGGTAAATGCAAAAGACGATAAACGTGAAGATGTCGGGGAAGTAGTGAATTATGTTGCTGCAATGAATTATGGATTGAAAAGATTAAAAGAGTTTCCTTTATGTTTGCGCTTGATTAGGGAAATTCATGAAGTATTATTAAGTAACGGAAGAGGGAGCAATAGAAACCCGGGTGAATTTAGAAAAACACAGAATTGGATAGGCCCTGCTGGTTGTACATTGGCAGATGCAAGGTTTGTGCCACCAATAATTCCTGATATGGAAAAAGCTTTAGGGAATTTGGAAAACTTCTTTTATACAGAGGATAACATACCAGCATTGATTAAAATTGCATTAATACATTCACAGTTTGAAAGTATTCATCCTTTTTTAGATGGTAATGGAAGAATGGGACGATTGCTGATTACTTTTTGGCTTTGCCAACAAGATATACTTTCCCAACCATTATTATATTTGAGTTATTATTTTAAGAAAAACAGATTAGAATATTACGATAGATTAATGGCTGTAAGAGAAAAAGGCGATTGGGAAGGATGGATTAAATTCTTCTTGAAAGGTGTTGCAATGACTGCGGATGAAGCTACGACTGCAGCTAAAGAAATTATACAGTTAAAGAGTGCTTGCGAAAACAAAATTGTATCAAAAGGATGGAGTGTAGTATATAACATTTTACTTGATTATTTGTTTGAATTTCCAATTGTTTCAATCAATGATGCTGTGGAAAAATTACAAGTGAGTTATCCAACATCGGCAAAAGTAATTGATAACCTCTGTTCTTTGGGTGTTTTGCAAGATATAACGCCAGACCAGAAAAGAAACAAGAAATATGCATTCGTGAGTTATATGGAAATTTTAAATAGAGGAACTGAGTTGTTGTGATAGACTCATTGTTAATTGAAATTATATGGAAATCAACTATGTTTATTAAGCAGATTATAGATATAGTTACAAGGTTTTACAAGGTGTTTACAAAGTTAACTGTGTATAATGTTTATATATAATAATTCTTATACAGAATTGTATATGATTAATATCAAAACAAGAGGTGTTACTATGGATTATGCAAATATGCCTACGGCATCCTATAAGAGAATATCTACACAAAAAATCATATCTGAATTGCTGGAAAAGCATAAAGCAAGATGTGCATATTGTGGAATTAGTGTTGTATTCGGTCAATTAGAATTGGATGCGTATTTACCATTACACACGCATCCGGATGTTCAAGTTTCAGACAATTACGTTCTTTCGTGTGCGCATTGCAATCGCATAAAAGGTGGTAAGGAACCAATCGCAGAGGATGGTCAAGTGATAATCCTTCATCCGTATAGCGATAGGTATTGGAATGAAATTAAAATAGACAGAGCAGGTGTCGCCGAAGGAGTAACTGAAGCTGGGAGAAGTACTATCAATCATTTGCAATTAAATCGTCCTGAGCTAGTTTCTTATCGTAAAGACCATATTGCGGATTATATTGAGAAAATAAATGATGGAAATAGTGCCTTTGATGTTTATCAATGTTCCATTAAACAAATCAAAGAATTGTTGCAAATAGTAATTTCTAATTCTGATTTGCAAAAATATTTCTATCAAATGATTTATGCAAATGTAATTGCGACAATGGAGGCTTATCTTTCAAAATGTATTATATCTTTAGTCCTGAATGATGATACAATGTTTTGGAGATTTGTGAGAAGATTTGATTGGGGAAAGGAAAAAATAAACATCGAAGACATTAAAGATGTTTATGATAGCATGAATATTAAGGTTCAAACGAAATTAACCGAGGTTTTATATCATAATCTGCCTAAGGTAAAAGCTATGTACAAAAACATCTTGGAAATTGACATACTTCGTTCAGATGCAGATATGACCTTTTTAACCCAAGCAGTTGATATACGGCATGATCTTGTACATAGAAATGGACGTAAAGGCAAACATTGTGAAGTGGACGTATTTCATGATATAACACTGGAAATGATTACTGAACTTATAGAACACGTTGACTCCTTAGTTGAAGATATAGAGAATCAAAAGGATTCTTGAGAAGATGGTTTGTATAAAGGACAATATATAAGGTAAAATATACTCTTAAAAAAGTTACCGTTTATTCCAAAGAATGTTGATGGTATTTGTGTGGGAGGATTTATGGAACAAAAGATTAAATTTCAGAAATTAACACCAACTAATGAAGTTGAGTTAGATGTGTACAAGGATGCCTTCGGTTATATCTTTGAAAATGATGATATAAAAAACGTTGCTATTTCTGGTCCTTACAGTGCGGGGAAAAGTAGTGTTTTAGAATCATATAAAAAGAATAATTGTGATAAACAATTTCTACATGTTTCATTAGCACATTTTAAGGAAGAGTTGTCGAATGAAAAGTTGGAATCAGAAAGTGTATTGGAAGCTAAAATTCTTAATCAATTGATACAACAAATTGAGCCAGATAAAATACCACAAACACAATTTCGTGTAAAACATGAAATTAGTGACAAAAAATGTGTGTGCGTTACAGCAGTTATCATGGTTTTATTTTTGTGTCTGCTTGGGGTTATATATTTTAATAAATGGAAAAACTGGGTTGATGTCTTAAGTGATTCTTCTTTTAAAAAAGTACTTGGTTTAACTGCATTCCCATATTTACGTCTGATTTACGCTTTGATTGCATTGACAATAATAGCAATTGGAGTGTTTAAATTGATTAAAACACAAAGAAGTAAGGGCATTTTTCGAAAATTGAGTTTTCAAGGAAATGAAATAGAAATTTGTGCTGAAGATAATGAATCTTATTTCGACAAGTATCTAAATGAAGTATTATATCTTTTCGAACATGCAGATGTTGACGTTGTTGTTTTTGAAGATATTGATAGATTTGATACTGTTAAGATTTTTGAAAGACTCAGGGAAATTAATATCTTAATAAATATTCGATTACAGAAGAAATCAAAGATTGAGTCCGGAAAGAATGCTCCAATCATAAGATTCTTCTATTTATTACGGGATGATATTTTCATTAGTAAAGAACGAACGAAATTTTTTGATTTTATCATACCAATTATTCCAGTTGTGGATAGTTCAAATGCATATAATCAATTTAAAAAATACATGGTAGACGGAGGCGTTTTCTCATTGTTTGAGGAACGGTTTCTTAGGGGAATATCCTTGTACATTGATGATTTGCGTATTCTTAAGAATATTTATAACGAGTTCATGATTTATTATAACAGGTTAAATCATATCGAACTAAATCCAGATAGAATGCTTGCTATAATTACATACAAAAATATTTTTCCTAAGGATTTTGCAGATTTACAATTAAATAAGGGATATATCTGGGCATTGTTTGACAATAAACAAAACTATATTGATGATGAGCAGTCCAATATCAATATAAAATGTGAGGAACTTCGTGAACGAATACAGAGATGTCAAAAGGAACACTTACAACACAAAAACGAGGTGGATCAATTGATAGATCCATTAATCGCAAACAATCGTTATTATCCTCAGATACAAAGAGAATATCAGATGGAGAAAGAACTGCGTAAGCAAGCCATTGCTGATAGAGAGTCAGGTCAAGTAGAGGAATTGCAAAAAGAATTAGAGGCGTTACAAAGAAAGGGCAAAGAATTGGTGGAAAAACCTTTGTCGCAAATTATAACAAGGGAGAATGAAGAACAAATCTTCAAACTATCAATTAAGGATGAACTTGGAACATTAATATGTTTTGAGGATGTAAAAGGAAATGAGTATTTTCCATTATTAAAATTTTTGTTGCGAGACGGTTATTTAGACGAGACATATAATGATTATATGTCATATTTTTATGCAAACAGTTTGACTAGAAATGATAAAATGTTTTTGAGGAGTGTGACAGATAAAAAAACCAAGGGGTATCAGTATTCATTGGACAACATTAATCTTGTTTTGCAAAATTTAACAGAAACAGATTTTTCGCAAGAGGAAACGCAAAATTTTGATTTGTTTGAGAAATTACTTTGTTGTAATGATTATGAATCTTTTCTGTTGCGTTTTATCGAGCAGTTAAAAACAAAAAAACAGTTTGGATTTATTGCAGAATTTTTTGATACTAATCGTAGTAGAGATATTTTTATTAAAAAGATTTGTATGTATTGGAAGGAGTTTTTGTGTGAAGCAATAGAGTATAAGAAATTGGGGCATGGTCGCGTAAAAGAAATAATAACATATGCAATGACATTTTTGGATGAGGAGAGTTTGCGTCAAACCAACATTGATGGTAAATTAGGTGTTTATATTTCTGCACAGGATGATTTTTTGAATATTGTAAATCCGATGACAGATAGACTTATTGTAAGTTTCGAAGTGTTGGGGATACAATTCAAGAGTATAGACTATGAAATAAGCAATGAGGAGTTACTTGAAGCGGTATACGGAAAAAGTATGTACGAATTTAATTTGGCTAATATTTATATGTTTATGGAGAGAAAGGTTGGAGTATCAGTTAATGCCTTTACAAAAAAACATATTCTTTCAATTTTGCAGGAGAATCAAGGAACAATTTTGTATGCTTATGTAAAAGATAACAAATCAGCTTTTATGAAAATGTATCTAAACGAGGAAGTAGATACATATACGGACACTATTGAAGTTATTCTTGATATTTTAAACCATGAGGATATTGAAATAGAGGATAAAAAAAGATACATTTCAAAATTGGGATTGAGTGTATTTTCTATAAGTGAAGTTAAAAACCAAGAACTTCAAATGGAATTGCTTTCTAGAAAGTTAATGGAATATTCTTTTGAAAATATTCTATATTGTTTTGAAAACTTTGGGTTGAATAAAGAGTTGGTTGATTTCATTAATTTTAAGCAGTGCAAACTCAATTTTGCAATGGATGATGTTACTGAGCAGCAAAAGAAAGCATTAGGGCAAAAAGTGTTGCACAATAAGGAAATTTCAGATGAAAGATATACAGAGATTCTCTGTGGCATAGGATATCAAGTAGAACAAATGGATGTCGCTGATATTAGTGAATCCAAAATGAGACTTCTAATCAAAACAAGAATTTTTGCAATGAATAAAACACTGCTTGCGTTTGTGAGAAATAACTATGACAACCTTGTTATGTATTATGTTGAAAAGAACCTGCAAGAATATGTAAAAACGGCAAAAGGCGAAAATGCACGTAGCGAGGAAGTTATAAAAATTTTAGATTGGCCAGTGGATGTAGCAATTAAAAAAGAATTATTGGCTGAGGTCAAAACACCAATATCTATTAAAGATAAGCAGTATGAAGACGAAGTTTTGATAGTGATATTAAAGCGTAACTTGGCACAAGAGGATTTGGTGTACTTGTTTAAAAATTATAGTCAATATACGGAACCAGTACAGGCAGAAATCTTAACTGTTTCAAAAACTCAGACTATGGTTTTGGAAAAACAAGTTAGTGATGTGAATATTAAATTATTATTCGATTTTTTGGGTATGTCCAATGTTGTAAAAGCAACAAAGCAATCTGTTTTCCGATTAGCTATAAACAGATTCACTATAGAACAGTGTAAAGCTGTTTTAGAAAGTATGGGATATAGCAATATAGCGAAATTATTAGTGAAAAATTCTAAACCTAAAATTACAAACACGGCTGACAATAAATTGATTTTGGATATTCTAAAAAATGCTGGTTTTATTGTGACTTATGTGTTGGATGAGGAGCATAAATGTTATCGTGTCACAAGAAATAGGAGAAAAAAAGAAGAATTGCCTACAAAGTTGTTATAAACCGTGGTTAGCAGGAGCGCAATAGAAAGAATGGAGTTCTGCTTGCACTTTGCTTGCAAAATCCCCGAAAACGACATAAAATCCATAGAATATTTAGAAAAACCATACCACTTGTGGTAAGCAAAATAATCCATCCACACAAGATGTAGTATACAATGTCGAGTGGGAATAGTAACAGGTGGTTTGGAGTTAGGTTTTAAATTTTGAACTGCAAGTTCAATGACAAATATTTTATAATATAGTATCCTCTTATCAGAACGATAGTTATAGTTTTGATAGGAAGATTTTTATGAGTTATGATATTCAATTGAAGGATCCTGTAACAGAAGAAACGGCAGAAGTACCAGGACACGGATGCAAACGAGATAAAACCATTATATCAGCTAGTGTGTTTGACGAAAATGAGACCTGATTGTGTGTGGGATGGAAATTAAAGAAAGGCATGCATTGGCAAATGTAAAAGTTGAAAATTTTTGTTGCATACGTTCTGAAAATTGCATATAATATAAAAGAGCAAAAGATATTGTTCAACAGAAATGAATAAAACTGTATTGCATTACAGTTTGGTCTGGGCGGAAGCTCTTTGGACCACCGCAGGCGGGAAGAATTTCCCGCCATTTCTAATCTTTAGAGGAAGATACAAATGAAAGAATTAAGCATTTTTATAGACGAGTCGGGAGACTTTGGAGAAGTGAAGGAACGTCCAGCATATTATTTAGTGACGTTTATTTTCCATAATCAAGATGACAACATAGAGCAACAGGTCTCAAAACTTGAACAAAGTGTAAGAACTGCGGGTTTTGATGTGGAATATATACATACTGGTCCGGTAATCAGGCGGGAAGAAATATTTGGTAGATATACTATTGATGAACGAAGAAAGTTGTTATACAAGATGTTAAATTTTGTTAATAGTTGCCCAATATCATATTTAACAGTTGTTGTTGACAGAAAAGAAGCAACAGATAAAATTGCTTTGTCAGGAAAGCTTGCAAAAGCAATCAATACATCTATGAGTCAGCATCAGGATTTCTTCGGAAGTTTTGATAAAATTATTGTATATTATGATAACGGGCAGACAGAACTCAGTGCAATTTTAAACGCAGTTTTTTCCATACAATTTTCAAATGTGGAGTTTAGAAAAGCTGAACCACAGAGATATCGATTACTACAAGCGGCAGATTTTATCTGTTCAATGGAATTGTTAAGGATTAAAAGGGAAGAAAAAAGGTTAAGTAAGTCTGAGGAAAAATTTTTCTATAAACCACAAGAACTAAAGAAAGTATTTCTGAAAAGTGTTGATAAGAAGCAATTAAAGTGATTCTATTTTGATTCTAATATTTCAAACAACCACAAGCAACACAAAATAATACAGCGAAATTCTGTACTAAACCCCATAAAAAACATCCCCCACTTACCTTATTATTATGGAGATTCCGGATTATAAAGCGGATATTTGCGTTGCATTTGCCCAGGGGAATATGGGAAAAGCGATTAAGCTTGCGACCTCAGAGTATTTTAATGAGATCAAAGAAGAGGCAGTACATCTGCTGAGGGATATTGACGGAATGCAGACGGAAGACCTGATGGCAGCAGTGAAAAGATGTACAGAATACAAGATGGAGATCGGGGATTATCTGGATGTGATTGCTATCTGGTATCGAGATGTATTGATTTATAAGGCAACGAAGAATGTTGACAGGGTTGTATTTTCAGATCAGTTAAAATATATCAAGATGAGAGCCAGTAAGAGCTCTTATGAAGGCATTGAGATGATTCTGGATGCGATTGAGAAGGCGAAAGCAAGATTAAAAGCGAATGTCAATTTCGAATTGACGATGGAACTGCTTTTATTGACGATAAAGGAGAACTAGAAAGATGATAAAGGTAATTGGTGTGAGATTTCGGACAGCAGGGAAGATTTATTTCTTTTCCCCGGGAAAGCTCGAGATCAGGCAGGGAGATCATGTGATCGTGGAGACTGCCCGTGGAGTAGAATTTGGCCGGGTCGTGAGTGGTCCGAAGGAAGTAAAAGAGGAAGAAGTGGTTCAGCCTCTGAAGTCTGTCATCCGTATTGCAACGGAGCAGGATGAGAAGACGGAGGAAAAGAATCGTGAGAAGGAAAAAGAGGCATTTCAGATCTGTCTTGAGAAGATCCGCAAGCATGGGCTTGAGATGAAGCTGATCGATGCAGAGTATACGTTTGACAATAATAAAGTACTGTTTTACTTTACTGCCGATGGAAGGATCGATTTCCGGGAACTGGTAAAGGATTTGGCAGCCGTGTTCCGTACAAGGATCGAGCTTCGCCAGATTGGTGTGCGTGATGAGACGAAGATACGCGGAGGAATCGGAATCTGCGGAAGACCACTGTGCTGTCATACGTATTTGTCAGAATTTGCAGCTGTATCCATCAAGATGGCGAAGGAACAGAATCTTTCCCTGAATCCGATGAAGATTTCCGGTGTCTGCGGCAGGCTGATGTGCTGCCTGACCAATGAAGAAGAGACTTATGAGGAACTGAACAGCCAGCTCCCATCGGTAGGGGATTCGGTTACGACGTGTGATGGTCTTACGGGAACGGTACATTCTCTGAGTGTGCTGCGGAAGCTCGTGAAGGTTGTCGTGAATCTGGAGGATGATGAAAAAGAAATCCGGGAATACCACGCGGATGAATTAAAGTTTAAACCACGCCGGAAGAAGCAGAAGATCTCAAAGGAAGAGATGAAGAGGCTGGCAGAACTGGAAGGGGAATAGAGGAGGAAGAAGTGGAGAGCGGAAGATGTCTGGATTCCGGAGTTTGGCTGAATTCAGGGGAAAGACTGGATGACTTACAGTTGAGCGGTTATGAGATCATTCAGGATCCGAAGCGGTTCTGTTTTGGTGTGGATGCGGTGCTTTTGACGGACTTTGTGAAGGTAAAGTCAGGGGAACATGTGTTAGATCTTGGAACGGGGACCGGAGTGATTCCGATTCTGCTGGAGGCGAAGACAAAAGGAACACATTTCACCGGACTTGAGATTCAGGAAGAAAGTGCGGATATGGCAAGACGAAGTGTGGCACATAATCATCTGCAGGAAAAAGTTGATATTGTGACAGGAGATATAAAAGAGGCGGCAGAGATTTTTAAGTCTGCCTCTTTTGATGTCATTACAACGAACCCACCGTATATGCTGGATCAGCATGGATTGAAGAATGCGGCGGATGCGAAGACGATTGCGAGACATGAAGTGTTGTGTACGCTCGATGATATCCTGCGGGAAAGTGCGAAGATACTGGAAGAAAGCAAAGGACGGTTCTATATGATACATAAGCCGTTCCGGCTGGCAGAGATACTGACAAAGATGTGCCAGTACCGCATCGAACCAAAGCGCCTGCAGTTTGTACATCCTTATATTGACAAAGAACCGACGATGGTACTGATAGAAGGTATGCGCGGCGGAAAATCACGTGTAAAAGTAGAGCCGCCGATTGTCCTATACAAAAAGGCAGAGGTCTGATTGTAAAACGCTCCGCAGGATGCACACGATGTGCAGAGGAAGGCTGCTTTCGCAGCCGCACATCGGCACACAAAGTGTGCGTCGCCCCTCAAGATTGAGGGGAAGGGGAGCTGAGGTGGGCTTGCCCACTTTGTTATTAGGCTTTAGCCTGTTGAGGGCATTGGAGTTTTTCGTGTTCCGAAAAATGGAAATGCCTGAAACCAAAACCCACCTGCTTTGCGGGTGGAGTCAAATCGTTATACAAAAAATCACCTTTCCGCTACAATAGAGTTGTTCAGGCACTATTGCAAGAAAGGAAAGGTGATTTTATGGCAAATAAGAACAACGATTTAGCTCACACAAAATGGATGTGTAAATACCACATCGTATTCACTCCCAAGTATAGA
Source organism: Faecalimonas sp. (assembly GCA_036307525.1). Taxonomy (GTDB): domain Bacteria; phylum Bacillota; class Clostridia; order Lachnospirales; family Lachnospiraceae; genus Faecalimonas. The sequence continues at coordinate 6,127 of JAXJXL010000037.1, read as the reverse complement.
CGAAAAATAATTTATAATCAATTAAAAACTGATATAAGAGATATTTTGAAACAGTTATGTTCTTACAAGGGAGTAGAAATAATCGAAGGGCATTTAATGCCGGACCATATCCATATGTTGGTAAGTATTCCGCCTAAGATGAGTGTGTCAAGCTTTATGGGATATGAGAAAATGGTCCAGTGGACCATTTTTGAGTTATGAACCAAAACTTTTCTTATAACCATTCTACGTTTTTAGATTTCCGAAGTCATAATAGAAGAAATCGTTTTTGTGCCCCTTTCGTCGGAAATATACATTTACAAAAGAAGAAGAGAATGCTATGTTAATTACAACATAGCGGTAGTTTGGTTTTTGGGGGATAGTATGAAGTGCTTTAAAATTGATCTAAATGAGATTCCGAAAGTAATTCTTCTTGGTAAAGAAACGTTAATACCACCTCGGTGCCATTATTCGCGTGGTATTACGGAGTATGTGCTGTATGTGGTAATCGGCGGAAGTCTGAAATTATATGTCAATGGCAGTCTGCTCACACTGGTTGCCGGTGATGTTTATCTGTTTCAGAAAGGCGATAACCAGAAGCCTGTGGAAAGCAGTTTTTGTGAATATTATTATGTACATTTCCAGTCAGAAAACATCCATGCAATCGATATGGATTATGAGGAATACATCGGCCTGCTTCACAAAAAGCATGATGAGTGTATGCGTACAGATGCATTCAGTTTTGGCTGTTATGACTATTTGAAAGTGTATGTTGCACAGAAAAACCATATTCCGCAGGGAAAGCTTTTCGATCGTATGAAGGAACTGATGCAGGGCAGTGTGATGACTACGGCCTGTAAGCTTCCGGAGCGGCGGCTTTCAGTATCCAATGCGTTGTCAACGCTTTTGATACAGCTGGAATCCAACGGTATGAAGGTAGCCGGGCGTAATGACTTAAAATTCAGGAAAATATATGATACTGCCCGCGAAATTGCGTCATATATTGAACGGCATTATGCGGAAGCGATTACCGGAGAAGATATCGAGGAGAAGTTCTTTTTGACGTTTGATCATGCAAATAGGATTTTTCATAAAACGATGGGTTGTTCGATCATAAAATATCGAAATATTGTAAGAATACAATATGCAAAGGCGAAGATGCGTGCAACGAATATGCCGGTGAAGGAGATCGCAATGGAAGTGGGGTTTGAGAACGCCCACTATTTCAGCCGGATGTTCAAAAAGAATGAAGGACTGTCTCCGTCTGAATACAAGAGAAAGTTTTTGGAAATTTTGGAAGATTCAGAGTGATTATGCAAAGGAGGTATGGATGACTATGAAAATGGGGATTATTGGTTATGGCGGTATGGCTCACTGGCATAAGGATGTGATAGAAGGCAGAATCAAAGGGCTTTCCATTCAGGGTATATGGGATATAAAAGAAGAAGCAAGAGACAAGGCTCGTTCCGAGGGGCTTCGAGTATATGACAGTCAGGAGGAATTGTTGAACGATGATGAGATTACGTTTGTATTGATCGCAACTCCGAATGATGTCCATGCGCCGATTGCTATTGATACCATGTGCGCAGGAAAGCATGTGGTTTGTGAAAAGCCGATAACGGTATCTTCTGAATTGCTGGAAGAGATGATAACGGTATCTGAGGAAACAGGCATGTTTTTAACGGTTCATCAGAATCGGCGGTGGGACAAGGATTTTTGTACCCTGAAAAGAGTATTGGAAGATGGTACATTGGGAGACGTGTTCCGCATTGAGAGCCGGGTTCATGGTTCCCGAGGAATTTCCAATACATGGAGGCGGGTTAGAGCAAAAGGCGGAGGAGTTCTTCTTGATTGGGGCGTTCATCTGTTTGATCAGATCCTGCTTTTGAAAAAAGGGGTCAGGCTGCAGGAGGTACATGCACGTTTCAACAATGTTACTACGAATGATGTGGAAGATGGGTTTATCGCTTTTCTTACCTTTGAGGATGGGTTGCAGGTAATCGTTGAGGTTGGGACAAGCAACTTTATCTCACTTCCGCGCTGGTATGTACTCGGAAACAATGGAACGGCTGAAATCATGGACTGGGATGCAAACGGCAGAATTGTCTGCGCAAAGGGGGCAAGTGAAACCGATGTTGTTCCTGTCATTACGCCTTCCGGGTACACGAAAACAATGGCTCCCCGGCGCGATGATACGATCTGTGAGATGCCGCTGCCTGTTACAGAAAGTGATATTGGAGAATTTTACCGAAATGTGATGGCAGTAATTGAAGGGAAAGCCGAGCCTCTCATCCATATGGATGAAGTGAGGGATGTGGTGAAACTAATGGAAGCTGTTGTTCAGTCGGCGACCCGGCATATGACAATTGAAAATCCTTTGGGGTTTTAACCAGTTTAACTATATATTATAAAATAGTAGGAGGGAGTTTATGTCAAAAAAAATTAATGTAACGATTTGGAATGAATTTTTCCATGAAAAAGCCCGTGAAAGTGTTCATGAGATCTATCCGGAAGGAATTCATGGAGCAATCGCCAAGAAGCTTTCAGAACGTGGAGATTATAATCTTACGATTGCAACGCTGGATATGCCACAGCACGGTCTCACAGACGAAGTTCTGGAGAATACAGATGTGTTGATCTGGTGGGGACATGCAAAGCATGCGGAAGTATCCGATGAGATTGCCCAGAAAGTCAAGGAGCGAGTGCTGGATGGTATGGGATTCATCGCTTTGCACTCTGCTCATGCAAGTAAGCCGTTCAAGCTGCTCATGGGTACATCCTGCCGTTTGAAATGGCGTGAAAATGATGAAAAAGAAAGAGTATGGGTTGTAGAACCATCTCATCCGATCGCACGGAATCTGCCGGAATATCTGGAGTTCGCTCAGGAGGAGACATATGGGGAGCGTTTTGAGATCCCAAAACCGGATGAACTTGTATTTGTGAGCTGGTTCTCAGGCGGAGAAGTATTCCGGAGCGGCTGCTGTTTCAACAGAGGACTCGGCAAGATCTTCTATTTTAGACCCGGACATGAGGAATATCCGACTTATTACAGAGATGATGTAACTCAGGTTCTTGTAAATGCCATTGAGTGGGCAGCACCGAGAGGAATTACAAAGCCGAATCTTGGATTTGTAGAACCACTGGAGAATGTAAAGGACAAGTTTGAAGGTAAGGATGAAGCAGAAAAAACACATGCATATTTAAAATAACAGGAGAATAAGAACATGGTTAAATTAGGAATCATTGGTGTGGGAAGGATTTCCAATGTACATATTGCGGGAATAAAAGAAGCAGGAACCGCACAGATTACTGCAATTTGTGATGTTGACGAGGAAAAATTAAAGACAGCGGGAGAACAGCTGGGGATTCCGGAAGAGTATCGTTTTAAAGATTACCACGATCTGATCAACTGTCCGGAGGTGGAAGCAGTGGAAATCTGCACTCCGAACTATCTTCATGTGCCGATGGCAATTGATGTTGTGAAAGCCGGAAAACCGGTAGAAGTAGAAAAACCACTGGGAATCTCGAGCAACGAGGGCATTCCGGAACTTATGGCTGCAATTGAAGAAAAGAAAGTGCCGAATATGATGTGCTTTTCTTACCGTTTTATGCCGGCGGTACGGTATGCAAAGCATTTGATCGAAGAGGGAAAACTTGGAAAAATCATTAATGTCAATATCGAATACCTGCAGTCCGGCGTATTTATTCCAAACAGACGTCTGGAGTGGCGTTTTGTGAAGGAATATGCGGGAAGCGGTGCGCTTGCAGATCTGGGAGTACATTTGATCGATATGACGAGATTTTTGGTAGGAGAATTTAAAAGCATCTGTGCATTGAAAAGTACGGTCGTTGATAAGCGAATGAAGCTGGACAGCGACGAATATGCACCGGTAGAAGTGGATGATATTACTTCATTTGTAGCAAAGATGGAGAATGATGCCATCGCTAATTTCCTTGTTACAAAGTGTGCGATCGGAGAAGATAACACCATTATCTATGAGATTTATGGTACAGATGGTGTGCTGAAGTTCAATCTGAATAAGCCGGAGGAGCTTACACTCTGTGTAGGAGAGATTGACAGAGAAACCAAGAGTATCCATACCGTTGTGGTACCGCAGGCTTATCATCTTGGACAGGAAGAGTGCTTTATCAATGCCGTTATGGGAAAGGAACAGCCTTACTTCCCATCTGTAGCAGAGGGTGCAAAGAGCCAGAAGGTTGTAGATGCCGCTCTGAAATCTGCCGATGAGCATATCATTGTCGATTTATAAAAATGGAAACGGTTTCAGCCACTTTGATTAAATACAATAAAAATGTTCCGCAAGGAGTGAAAGGAATGTGCCAAAGCACATTCCTCAGAATGAAGACAAAGGCGGTGCTAGAATGCGAATTCTAGCACCGATTTTCTTTTTGTATGAAATTTTGAAGCCCAAAATGAGCTCAACCAGAAAAAAGCGTTGTTAAGAAGCTCCCTTTGGTGCTTCATTTTTGCTAGTTTTTTCAGATTTAAGCACGCATAAGTAAGCCCGACTTTCATCTCCATTCGAGCCTTGCCTATCATCTGTGTATATCGGAAACCATGATGCTCTTTTGCTGTTCCAAAGAGCCGTTCTATGGTTTCTTTTCTTTGTGCATAAAGTTCTTTCATTCCGATTGTGTGGCGGATATCTTCGCATTTTTCCATATATTCTTCCCACACATGACGTGTGACAAGTTTGACATGGTCTTTGCTTTCGGTACATTCTCCCAAGTATGGACAGGTCGCACACACCGTTCCACAACTTTTGTATTCTTTATATCCGTTTCGATTTGTTGTGACATATCTTAATACTTGGTCATTAGGACATATATAACAATCATAGTATTCATCATATACATAACGCCATTTCTGGAAAAAGCCTTCTTTTGTTTGAGGTCGTTTGTATGGGAAGAGAGGGGTAATACCATCATCTATTAAAAGTTTTGCAATTCCTGGAACTTTATACCCAGCATCTGCAATTAAGGTTTTAATTCCAATACCTGAAAGTTTATCATACAATCCTTTGAATGTTCGACTGTCATGATAATTACCAGGATTAATTGTATACCCTAGAATCCAGCCATTTTTGTCACAGGCAGTTTGCACGGAGTAGGCAAATACACTTTTGTGTTCACCTTTGTGAAACCAACCGCTTTCAGGATCTGTTGTGCTGCTTTTTTCTTCTTTTTCCGTTCCACCTGAACCAGATGATGGTTTGTGGTCATCATCGTCTTTATCTTTTAATGGCTTTTTACCATGTGCATCACGGTCTTTATCAATTTCTTTTCTTAATACATCCTCATAAAAGAGTGCCTCTTGTTTTGCAATTCGTTTTTGCATCTTCTTGTTGTTTGCTTTTGCCTTAACATGTGTTGCATCTACGAAAACTTCTGTTGGGTCTACCAGTTTGAATTTGTAGCATTCTTCTAAAATCTTGGTAAAGATTTGCTCAAAAAGATCTGTATCCTTAAAACGACGGGTATAATTCTTCCCAAAAGTAGTGAAGTGTGGCACTTTGTCAAACATATCTAATCCAAGGAACCATCTATAGGCAACATTTACTTCGATTTCTTTGATGGTTTGACGCATACTTTTAATGCCATAAAGATATTGAATGAAAGGTATTTTTATGAGAGTTACCGGGTCCATACTTGGACGACCTTGGTCTGGAGAATATTTTTCCTCCACCAATTCATATATAAAAGACCAATCAATTGCCTTATCAATAATTCGAAGCAAGTGGTCTTGTGGAACCATGTCATCCATACAAAACAACTGTATCTGTTCTCTTTTCTTGTCAGCATCTTTTGTCAACATAAGCAATCCCTCCTGATACTTATATTATATCATGAGGGATAAATATACTTAAAAACTATTATGTGAATAACATATACTTTTTTCTTGATAAAAAGAAAAAAATCCACAGCAATGTGGATAAAAAGAAAAGACCGGACACGAGTCCGGTACTTTGTCTTCATTCTGAGGAATGTGCCAAAGCACATTCCTTTTTTTGGTTCTAAGTCAATAGTTGGGGTGGGATTTTAACGAATCCCGCTCCATTGTTGCGTTTAAAGGCATTTTAGTGTTGCTATGCTCAAGTACCTGTTTTATTGCATGGCAAACAAACCT